>JBCCXV010000110.1:0-7790 GCA_039191195.1 Planctomycetota bacterium | reverse complement strand
CGCGTCGGTGTATGAGAACTGGACGGACGTGCCGGGTCTGCTGGTGACGGACCCGGGCGTGGTGCCGGACGCGAAGCCGATCCGGACGGTGACGTACCGGGAGCTGCGGGAGCTGTCGTATTCGGGCGCGCGGGTGCTGCACGAAGACGCGGTGTTCCCGGTGCGGGAGGCGCGGATCCCGGTGCTGGTCAAGAGCACGTCGGAGCCGTCTGCGGGGGGCACGGAGGTGCTGCCGGTGGGCGAGGACGACGCGCCGCCGACGGGGCACGACATCACGGGGGTGGCGGGCCGGAACGACTTCACGATTTTCACGATCGAGAAGGAGCAGATGAACGCGGAGGTGGGCTTCGGCCGTCGTGCGCTGGGGGTGCTGGAGGACCGGGGTATCAGCTTCGAGCACACGCCGTCGGGGATCGACACGTTCAGCGTGGTGGTGAGCGACGAGTATTTCGGGGATGCGGGTTCGCGGGAGGCGCTGGCCGAGGCGCTGCGATCGGCGGTGGACGCGGATGGGGTGGAGGTCAGCCGTCACATCTCGCTGATCGCGACGGTGGGCCGCGGGATGATCCGGAAACCGGGTACGGCGGCGCGTCTGTTTGGCGCGTTGGCGGGGGCGGGGGTGAACATCCGGATGATCGATCAAGGAAGCAGCGAGCTGAACATCATCGTGGGCGTGGCCGACGAGCAGTACGCGGCGGCGATCCGGGCGATCTACGACGAGTTCATCCGTTGAGTGATCCGAGGTTTGGCAGGGGTGGCGGCGTGCGGGTGGGCCGATGAGCGGCCCGCTGCTGTCTTTGGCGGTGTTCCTGGCGTTCGCGGCGGGGTCGACGGTCGTGGGCTGGCTGTACCGGACGCGGGGTTGGGGGCCCGAGAGCGTCAGCCGTCAGGTGCACTGGTTCACGGTGGTGGTGCTGTGGACGGCGACGCTGATGCTGGTGCTGTGGCGTGACCCGCCTGGGGTTTCGACGGCGTGGCTGCTGCTGCTGGAGCCGGTGGCGTTGGCGGGGCCGGCGCTGCTGGTGCTGTGGTTGGGCTCGCGCTGGATGAAGGACCGGTCGGCCTTGGGGGTGCTGGTGATTGGGGCGGGGCTCGGGAACACCGGGTTGACGCTGGGGATGCTGGTGTGCCACGCGGTGTTCGACACGCCGACGCCGGGCCTGTCGGCGCAGCTGACCGAGGGTGAGGCGGCGGACCCGGGGCGTGCGGCGCGGAGCTACGCGGCGGCGCTGGTGTCGGTGATGGTGGTGTCGGGGATCGCGGTGCTGTATCCGATCGCGCATCGGCTGAGCCCGGAGAGCCGGGCGGGGGGCGGGGCGTTGCGGCTGGTGCTGCGCAGCCTGGCGGACGTGCGGGCCATGCCGTTGGCGGGCGCGGCGGCGGGGGTGGGGCTGGGGCACGCGGGGCCGTCGTATCCGGCGTGGCTCGACGCGGTGCACGCGATCGACGTGCTGGTGTTTCTCGGCGGCTTCGGCGCGTACTTCGGGATCGGGGCGCGGCTTCGGGTGGGCGATCTGTGGCGTCGGCCCGAACTGCACGTGGCGACGACGCTGATCCGTTTCGGCCTGGCGCCGCTGGTGGCGCTGGTGGCGGTGATGTTGGCTTGGCAGGCGCCGGCGCCACCCTCCGCGCTGCTGGGCCGGGTGCTGGTGGTGGAGGCGGCGATGCCGTTGGCGATCCAGGCGGTGGTGATCCCGAATCTGTTTGGGCTCGACGCCCGTCTGGCGAGCGCGTTGTGGGTGCTGAACACGTTGCTCTACTGCGTGGTGCTTCTGCCGGTGATCTTGTGGCTGCTGTAGGGGTTCCGAAGGTCGGGCGGGTCGGGCGTAGACTGCTCGGATGACGCAGGGCCTGCCAGACGTGGGACGCGACGCCGAGCGGGCGCTGCTAGAGGGGCGTTACGCCGAGGCGGAGCGTCTGGCGGTGGCGGCGGTCGAGGGGGTGGTGGAGGCGGGGTCGCTGTCGGCACTGCCGAAGCTGCTGCTCACGCTGCAAGAGGCGCGTCGTCAGCGGCGGATGGATGCGCTGGATGGCGGGGTTTGGTTCGGCGACGTGAGCGGAGCCGACGCGGCGCTGGCGGGGTCTTCGCCGTTGGCGGTGGCGCTGCGGGGCGCGGGGTCCACTGAGCGGCTGTTGGCGGTGCTCGCCGATCGCGCGGCGGGGCGGGACGTGGAGGCGGTGGTGTGGCGCCCTGCCGACGGGGGCGCGGTGGAAGTCGGCGTGTGGTCCAGCGCGGGTGCGCCGCCGCGTTGGGCTCTCGTGTCCGGGTTGCGGATGGACGACGTTTCCGCTTCGGCTTCGGCTTCCGCTTCCGGGGGCGGGGGCGGGGGCGGGGCGCACGCGTGGATGCGGATGCAAGAAGCGTCCGGGGATGCGGCGCGGGTGGAGGCGGAGGGTGCGGCTTCGCCGGGGGCGCGTTTTGGCGCGTTGTGGCGGGCGGCGTGGGGGCTGCCGTCGCACGAGAAGCTGCACCACGGACTGCTGGAGGCGGCGCGGGCGTGGTCGCGGGAAGGGGTTCGGTCTTGAGCGCGGGGGCCCCGGCGAGCGGCGCGGGCGCGCGGCGGGGTGCTGGCGCGTCCAAAGGCGCTTCGTCCAAGGAAGCGAAGAAGTCGGGGCGTTGGTGGAAGATCGCGGCGCTGGTGGTGATCGGGGTGAGCACGGTGCTGGGCGGGTTGGCGGTGCTGGGCTGGTCGTCCAAGCCGTCGGGCTGGGCGGAGATGAACCGCAGGCTGGAGGGGATGGACGCGGTGCAGCGTGCGACGCTGGCGGAGTCGGTCGAGAACAGGTTGGTGTCGGCGTGGGCGACGCCAAGCGGTGCGCAGACGGCGGAGGAGTACTACGCGCAGGTGGTGGCGGGCGAGGCGGGGGCGACGCCGGCGGCGCCGCAGACGGTGCGGGTGGAGATCGACGAGCTCAACGCGTGGCTGGATGTGCGCCTGCGCAAGCTGGTGGAGCACCAGGGGCAGGCGTATCCGGCGTGGCTGCATTCGGTGCGGGTGTGGACCGAGGGCGAAGAGCTCGTCCTGGGCGTGCGGGTGCAGCGTTCGGAGGTGGACCAGGTGTTCAGCTTTGCGCTGGGGTTTGAGACGCCGTCGGACGGCGGGGAGACGGTGATGCGGGTCGAGGGGGCTCGGGCGGGGTTGCTGCCGGTTCCGTTGTCGCAGTTGGCCGAGCGTTTGGGGTCGGACAAGGGGTCGGGGCGACGGGCGACGGCCCGGAAGCTGCTAGACGACCTGCAAGAGGGCGTGGCGGTGGGCGATTGGGTGTCGAAGCTGGACCCGGACCGACCGGTGCGGGTGTCGGCGGTGCGGGTGTCGGACGGCGTGATCGAGGTGGAGCGTCAGCCGGTGGCGGGCGCGGGCGATCCGGGATGACGCGAACGCTTAGGCGGCGCTGGTGAGGGCCAAGGCGGGGGCGGCTTGGTCTTGGGTGTCTTTGTCGGCAACGCCGACGGCGAGGTAGTCGGCGACTTGCCCGATGCGTTGGGGGTCGAGCATGCGCCAGCCGTCGAAGACGACGCGTCGGGGCCCGAGCCTGCGGAGCATGGCGGCGTCGAGCTGGGCGAACTCGGGCCAGGGGGTGGCGATGGCGACGGCGTCGCCGCAGGCGACGGCCTCTTGCATGGTGGGGGCCAGGGCGACGGGGCCGAGGCTGGCGCGGCCGGTCTCGGCGAGCGCGGGGTCGTAGCCGACGACGCGGAGGCCGGCGTTGGCGAGGTGCTCGGCGACGGCGAGTCCGAAGGACTGCTCGGTGACGTCGGTGTCGGTCTTGTAGGCGAGTCCGAGGAGGGCGACGGTGGCGCCGGGCTCGAGGCGTTGGGCGATGCGGTCGGCCCAGCGCTGGGGGAGCTGGCGGTTGAAGGCGTCGACGGCGTCGGGGAGTTCGCGGTCGACGCCGTGGTCTTGGGCGAAGCGTGCGAGGGCGCGGTTGTCGCGTGGGAAGCAGGGCCCGCCGAAGGACACGCCGGGCTTGAGTCCGGGGGCGGCGATGCGTCGGTCGAGGCCGAGGGCTTCGGTGACGACGTCGGCGTCGGCGCCGGGGAGGCTTCGGCAGAGCTCGGCCAGGAGGTTGGCGAAGGTGATCTTTGTGGTGACGTAGGTGTTGAGCGCGAGCTTGACGAGCTCGGCGCTGGCGAGGGTCATGCGGCGGACCGGCGGGCGATTGAGGGTGAGTGCGCTGGTGACGGCTTCGAGGCCCTGGCCGTCGCCGGGCAGGTGCTCGCCGATGAGGACGAGGTCGGGGCGGAGAGAAGCGTCGATGACGCGGCCCAGGGCGATGAACTCGGGGCTGTAGCAGAGTCGCAGGCCGTGTTGGCCGACGGGCCGGCCGGCGGCGTCTTCGAGGGCTTGCCGGATGGGCCCGCCGGTGGCGCCGGGCATGACGGTGGAGGTGATGACCACGTCATAGGGCTTGTGGGGTCGGGCGGCGAGGGCGCGGCCGATCTCTTGCACGGCTGGAACGAGGTGCTGGAGGCTGAACCCGCCTTGGGGCTCGCTGGGCGTGGGGACGATGACCATGGCGAGGTCGGTGCGATCGACGGCGGCGTCGAGGTCGTCGACGGCGTCGAGGCACTCGCCGGCTTGGCCGAGCATCTCGTCGAGGCGGGGCTCGCGGAAGGCGGCGCAGCGTTCGCGGAGGGCGGCGGTCTTGTCGGCGTCGAGGTCGTAGCCGACGGTGTGGACGCCGCGGGCGGCGAGTGCCGCGGCGATGGGCGTGCCGAGCTTGCCGAGGCCGACGACGGCGACGCGGGGGGTGGAGGGTCGGGACGGCGGGTTGGGCATGGCGATCTCTCCCATCGGGCGCGGCGGGGCGATACGGGTGTGCATCGGCCAAGCGGGGCTCAGCCGGCCCGAGAAAGCGCGACGGATCGGCGGTAGGACCACACCCCCCCGCCGAGGCCGGGCTGGGTTGCGGACTGGAGGCCCTGGTCGGTGAGGCGGTGGGTGGCGTCGAAGAGGGTGTAGAGGTTGGGCTTGCCGCCGGCGAGCTTGAGGTTGTAGCGGGCTTCGGGGCCGTTCCAGACCCAGCGGTGGCCGGAGGCGCGGCGCTCGTGGCCGTGCTGGTAGCCATGGGCTTGGTGGACGGCGGTGACGACGGGCGAGAGGTCGATCACCGGGGCGTGGAGGCGCCGCGCGTGGTAGACGAGCCAGTTGTCCCAGGCAGTGCGGCCGATGGCGAAGTCGGGCAGGCGGTCGAAGAGGGTGCGCGGGTAGAGGAAGTAGTCGAGCGCGGTGGGCCCGCAGGGGCGGCCTTGGTCGTGGGCCTCGTCGCGCAGTCGGTCCCAGGTGGCGGCAGCGCGGTCGGGGGTGAAGTCTTCGCGCCGACCGACGGGCAGGTCGTGGCGCTCGCCGATAGCGAGGAAGCGCTTCTTGCGCTTGGCGAGGAGTGTGGCGGCGCGGGTGAAGTCGGGGCCGAGGAGGATGTCGGCGTTGACGTAGGCGAGGGTGGGCGCGGCGGACATGTCGCGTGCTGCGGCGAAGAGGCCCGAGAGCGTGGGCGTGCCGTAGGCGTTGACCTCGGGCTCGGGAGCCCAGGTTGCGCCGAGTTTGGCGGCGGCTTGTTGGGCTTGTGCCCCCCCGCCGAAGACGAGGACTTCGATGTGCGGGCCCATGGCGCGCCAGGAGGCGACGGCGTTGTCTTGAGCGACGGCGGCGTCGCCGTGCCAAGGCTTGGGCGTGGTGAAGATGGTGAGCCGGGGCGGGGCGCTCATCCTTGGGCGGTGAGGCAAAGGTGCCAGCCGAAGCGGCGCTCGAGGGCGCGCATGGCCGGGGCGGGCAGCCAGCGGAACGGCAGGGCCTTGACGTAGCGGTGCTCGCGGTAGTCGGCGACGCGGTAGGGGAAGATGTGATCGACTTCGACGTTGGTGACGCGGAAGCCGGCGGATTCGACGAGGTGCTTTGCGGAGCGTCGGCCGTAGGCGTAGGTCACGGGGCAGCCGGTTTGGGCTTCGCTGTGCTCGGCGATGAGTTGGTCGAGCTTCCAGACGCGGCCCAGGCCGCGCCGGCCGGCAAGGATGCCCAGCACCTTGGTGCAGTAGCGGTGGTAGAGCATGATGCGGAGCTCGCCACCGGGCTTGAGGAGTCTTCGGAGTTCGCGGAGGGCCGCGGGCGGGTCGGGCGTGTGGTGGAGCACGCCGAAGCTGTAGACGAGGTCGAAGCGCTCGAGGCCGATGGTTTGGGTGAGCCGCTCGGCGTTGGCGTGGGCGGTGTGGACGCGGTCGGTTAGGCCGTAGACGTCGAGCCGTTTGCGGGTGAGTTCGAGGGAGGCTTCGGAGAGGTCGACGGAGGTGAGGTTGGCGCCGGCCTGGGCGAAGCGGACGGTGTCGGCGCCGATGCCGCATCCGACTTCGAGGACGCGCTTGCCGTTCCATCGCTCGTACTGGGCGAAGGCGGGGATGTGGGGCTCGACGAAGTACTTGCGCTCGGCGCCCTGGTCGAAGTAGGCCTGGGTGCCGACAGGCGCTTGGGAGTGGCGTAGGTTGCAGGGCCTGCGGTTCCAGAAGTCGCGGACCGCGTCGATGGGGACGTTCTGGAAGGTGGTCATGGTCGGGACGCCGTGGCGGGGTTGGGGTGGGTATCGGCGGGCGCCGGTCGCGGGCTGGAAAGGCGCGTGGTCCGGCCGGTGGTTAGGCGGATCGTCAGGCGGCGCGTGGGTGCGGCGCCGGGGCGTTGGCGGGTTGTTCTGTGGGCGCCGGCGGGGAGGCCGCGAGGCTGTGGGTGACGATGGATTGGGCGAAGTCGTGGTGGGCCAGGCCCCAGTCGGGCTCGTTGTAGATGCGTGGGGCGCGGCGCATGCGCATGCCCTTGAGGGTGTAGTCGAGCTGCTGGTCGGAGGTGCGGGGGACGCCGGCCTTGTCGATGCGGGATTCGAGCTTGGCCTGGCCTTCGACGGACCAGCCCGAGCCGACGGCGTGCTCGATGTGGTAGCAGCGTGCGGGGGCGGGCCAGACGACCTGCTTGCAGCCGGCGAAGTGCGCGGCGGTGCACAGGACCGAGTCGAGGTGCATGGAGAACATGTGGAACTCGGGGTACCCGCGGAGTCGGGCCCAGTCGTCTCGGTGAAGGAGGGTGAAGTCGCCGCAGCCGTTGAGGTGGAGCCGTTTGCGGGTGACGACGGGGACGAGGCTCAGGTCTTGGAGGGCTTCGAGGAGCCGTCCCTTGCGGTCGAGCTTGCGGTAGATGCGGTGGGTTGAGCCGTCGCGGAGGTCGTGGGTGGCTTCGAGGGCGTTGATGCGGATGGTGTTGGCTTCGCACCAATCGAGTTGGGCGTCGAGCGAAGCGTCGTGCGGGAAGTCTTGGGCGACGTCGGTACGGTCGACGCGGTAGAGGCGCTGGGGGCGGAGCCGGCCGGCCAGGCGGCGCATGAGCGCGTCGTTGAAGACGAGGTCGACGTTGGTGGCGAGGACGAAGGGCGCACGAGCGCGGCGGATGCCGACGTTCTTGGCGATCATCTGGAACAGCGGCAGGGCCTGGCTGTGATCGAAGGTGTGGTGGGTGTGGGGCGGGACGGTGACGACGCGCAGCTCGGTGCAGGTGAGGCTGGGCGGGACGGTGAGCGCATCGGCGAGGGGCGGGCGGTCTTGCGGGGGGTTCCAGTCGACGAGGATGAGCTCGGCGGGGAGCTTGTGGCGCTCGCACTGGCGTAGGAATGCGGTGACGAAGCTCTGCATGCGGCGGAGGAGGTCTCCGCCGTGGTTGTCGTTGCGTGCGGTGGCGACGACGGACAGCTTGGGCGCGGTGTGCGTGGGCATGTGCGGGGGTTAGGCGGTGGAGTCGTCGAACCAGAGGGTG
>JBCCXV010000109.1:0-7822 GCA_039191195.1 Planctomycetota bacterium | reverse complement strand
TGGCCGACCCGCTCAAGGCCGCACTCGCCGCCTACGCCGCGCAGATGTGCCGCGAGCTGGCGCTGTCCGACGAAGAGCGCGTTTGGCTCCGGCGGGCCCGCCGGTGGGACCCGGCCAATCCCGAAGCCGCCCGCCTGAACCACTCGCGCGCCGTGCTCGACGGCGAAGGCCCCGAAGTCGTCGGCGCACGCCTGGTCGACTGGGTGGTGGCCCAGCCGTTGCAGATCGACCCCCGGGCCGAGCTGGCGCGCATGCTGATGGCCCAGGGCGCCTACCGCTCGGCGGTGACGCTGTATTCCTCGATCGAGCGCATGGTCGGCGCCGGTGGCATGCCGTCGGACCTCTACGTCGAGTGGGGCTTGTGCCTGATCGCGCTGGAAGAGAACGCGCTGTTCGAGTCCCTGATGACCCGGCTGCGCCGCGCCGTGGCCGGCGACGATTTCGACCCCTTCCTAGCCGCCGGCGGCGGCGCCGCCGCGGGCGAAGACCCCGAGATTGAAAAGGCCTTGCCCATCGAGCTGCGCCTGCTGGAGCTGCGCGTGCTCGAGCGCAACCGGTCTGCGGTGGACCAGCGGTTCGAGCGCCTGCGCGGCGCGCTGGCCGAACGGGCCGCCGCGAACCCGGCCGGGGCCACGCAACTCGGCCGGTGGCTCGCCTGGTGCGCGCCCGACCCGCGCGACGGCGTCCGCCTGGCCCGAGACTGGGGCGTCGAAGGCGCGGACCTCGAATCGGTGCGCGCCGTCGCCGCCGCCCGCGCGGGCGACGTCGCCCTGGCCCGCGAGCTGCTCGAGGGCGTCACCGACGACTCGCCCTCGACCCGCTTGGCCCGCGCCCTGGCGGTCCGCGTCGACGGGCGACCGTCCACCGCGGCCCTGCGCGAAACCGCCCTGGACGCGCCGACCTCCCTCGGCGGCGCACTCGCCGCACGCCAAGTCGCCAACGCCTTGGGCGAGTTCCTGCCCGGGCCCAACGGCCGGTTCCTCGAAGAGGCCGTCAACCGCGTGCCGCTTTCGGTCTGGCGGCTCGACGTCGAGAACACGCCCTGGGTGAGTTTCCGCACCCAGATCATCGACCAGCGGGCGAGCTGGCTCGGCCAGGTCGAAGCCCGGGTCGAGGTCATCAACAGCGCGCCCATCCCGTTGGCCCTGGGGCCCAACCGCACGATCAGCGGCCGCGCCGTGCTGCAGCCGCGCCTCACCGGGCTTGAGGCCGGGCAGGCCGACCCGCCGCCCATCGTGGTCGACCTAGCCCGACGGCTGACGCTGCGCCCCGGCCAGCGGTTCGAGGTGTCGGCCCGGCTCGACCGCCGATCCATCGGCCGGCGGCTGCGCGACCGTCCCGAGACCGCCGCCAGCTTCGACCTGGTGACCATCACCGAGTGGCGGGCCTCGGAGTTCGGCCCGCAGCCCGGCCCGCTGGGGGCGCTCGAGATCGACCGCGGCCTGCTGGTCGCCTCGGCCCGGGCCGACGCCGGGTCGGTCGAAGCCTGGCTCGCCGCGTGCGAGCGCGACGACTCCTCGGCCCGCTTCCGCGCGCTAGCCCGGCTGGCCCGGCTCGGCACGCCCGGCGGGGGCGAGGCGCCCGACTACCTGTTGTCCGAGATCGCCGCGGCGCTCAGCAAGGCCCAGCAGCGGGGCGACGCGGCGCAGCGCGCCTGGATCGCGGCGTTCGCCGGTTCGGCCGACACCAGCCTGGGCCGCGAGCTCGCCCGCGCCGCCTTCGACGACCCCGACCCGCTGGTCCGCGCGACGGTGCTGCTGGCCTCGGACCTGTCGCTCGACGACCCGCGGCTCCGCGCCGCCTGGCGGGCCGACCCCGACGCGCAGGTCGTCGCTTTGGCCCGGGCCTTGCGCGACCGCTTGACCGCCGAGGAAGAGGTCCGCGCCGGTACGCCCGAGGCCGAGGCGGGCTCCGCCGCCGACGCCACCCCGGCCCCCGACGCCGGCGGGTGAACGGGCGCGTTTGGGGCGGCTAAGGTCACGCCATGATCGACCTCGCCGGCTTCGAGCTCATCCTCTGGGACATTGACGGCACGCTGCTCGACACCCGGGGCGCCGGGGCCCGGGCCATGCGCAGGGCCGCGCAGCACGTCTTCGACGGCCGCGTGAGCTTCGACGGCGTGTCGTTCGCCGGCCGGCTCGACCCCCTGATCTACGCCGACGCCGCCCGCAACGGCGGGCTCTCGGAAGACGAGGCCGCCGACGCGCTGCCCGGCTTCCGCGACGCCTACCTCGCCGAGCTCGAACCCGAACTGGACAAGCAGCGCGACCAGGCTGCGCCGCTGCCCGGCGTCCCCGAAACGCTCGCCCGGCTCGACGCCGAGCCCCGCGTGACCCAGGGTCTGCTCACCGGCAACTTCGCCGTGTCCGGCGCCGCCAAGCTCCGGGCCTACGGGATCGACGACGCCCGCTTCGACGTCCGGGCTTATTCCGACGTTTGCCAGAGCATCCAGTCGCGGCCCGACCTCTGCGGCTGGGCCCTGCGCGACTTTGCGCGCCACGCCGGCCGCGACGTCGACCCCGAGCTTGTGCTGGTGATCGGCGACACGCCGCACGACATCGGCTGCGCCCACGCCCACGGCGCCAAGTGCTTGGCGGTGGCCACGGGCCGGTCGAGCGCGCAAGAACTCGAGAACGCCGGCGCCGATTGGGTCGCGGACGACTTGCCGTCGTTGGGCTGAGGCACGGCGGTTCGCGTGGTTACTGCACCAAGCCCTGGGTGAGACGCATGAACGCGGTCTCGAGGTTGACCTGCTCTTCTTCGAGCCGGATCAGGGCGTAGCCGTCGTTGACGAGCTTGGCGGCGATGCGCGACGGGTCGCCGGTCTCGGGGTCGAGCTCGAGGCGGAGGTGGTCGCCCTCCATCGCGACCTCGGTCACGCCCGGGGTTTGGCGCACAACCTCGGCGGCCGGCGCCAGCTTGGACGCGACGGCCAACCGGTACACACGCGCGCCCTTGGCCTTGGCGTAGATCTCTTCCCGGCTGCCGACGAATTGCAGCTCGCCGCGTTCGAGGATGCCGAAGGTCGTGCACAGGTCGGCCAGCTCGAGCAGGATGTGGCTGGAGATGAGGATGGTCTTGCCCATGCGGTGCAGCTCTTTGAGCAGCTCGCGCATCTCGATCCGGGCCCGGGGGTCGAGGCCCGACGCCGGCTCGTCCATGAGCAGGACCTTGGGGTCGTGCAGCAGGACCCGGGCGACGGAAAGCCGTTGCTGCATCCCGCGCGAGAGCGAGCCGGTTTCGTCGCCGGCCTTGTAGGAAAGGTCGGTGAGTGACAGCACGTCGTCGATCACACCCTTGCGCTTGCCGGGCTCGATGTCGTAGGCGGCGGCGAAGAAGTCGAGGTACTCGCGCACCGTGAGGTCTTGGTACGAGCCGAAGTAGTCCGGCACGTAGCCGATGATGGCGCGCACCTGGCGGGCGTTGACCGGGCCGACCGATAGGCCGTCGATGCGCGCCTCGCCCCAGGTGGGCCGCAGGAGCGTGGCGAAGATCTTGATGGTGGTGGTCTTGCCGGCGCCGTTGGGCCCGAGGAACCCGAAGCAGTCGCCCTGCTCGATCGAGAGGTTGAGGTTGTTGAGCGCCGCCAGCTCGCCGTAACGCTTGGTCAGGTTGACGGCCTGGATCATGGGCATGGCGTCGGGGTCCCCCGGGAGCGGGTCGGGCGCGGCGGGCGGTGCTGCGCTGCGCAAGGTGGAGCCTAGGCGACCGGCGCCGGGGCGGTCAGCCGTCGGCCGGCGCGGGGTCGGGTTCGTCCGGGTCCGCGGGATCGGCCGTTTGCGGCTCGGCTTGCGCGACGGTGTCGGGCGTGGTCGGTGTCTCGGCCTGGGAAGCGGGCTCGGCGGGGATGGTCGACTCGGTCGAGCTCACGCGCCCGGCCTTGGACGCGGCTTCGGTCACCCAGCCCGGCTGGAGGCCCAGCGCGACCGACGCCGCGGCGGCAAACACGGCGCCGACGACGCGCACCGGCGCGTAGCGGGCCTCGGTGGTGCCCAGGTCGTCGCCGAAGAAGCAGGTGCTGCCGATGCGCACGTAGTACGCCGCCGACACCGCCGAGTTGATCACCATGATCACGATCACCAGCGCGTAGCCGGCGTGGAAGCCGGCCGACACCAGCCACAGCTTGCCCACGAGGCCGACGGTGAACGGGAAGCCCAGCAGCGACAGGCAGGCCACCAGCAGCGTGCCCGCGAGGAACGGGTGCCGGTCGCGGAGGCCCGAGAGGTCGTCGAGATTCTCGGCCTCGTCGCCGTTGGGGTTGCGCAGGCACCCAATCACCGAGAACGAGGCGATGGTGCCGAGCCCGTAGGCGATGAGGTAGAACGCGACGGCGGCCAGGCCGTTGGACAGGTAGCCCTCGCCCCCGGTCCCGGGGCCGGCGAGCACGCCGACGAGGATGTAGCCCGAGTGGGCGACCGACGAGTACGCCAGCGTGCGTTTGACGCTCTTCTGCAGCAGCCCCAGCACGTTGCCGACGGTCATGGTGAGCACGGCGATCACCGCGAGCATGGTCGCCAGGACAGGCGGGAGCTGGTTGCCGTCGGCCCCGTAGTCCCAGCCGGCCAGGGCCATGACTTGGATCATGGCGGCGAAGCCGGCGGCCTTGGGCACGAACGCCAGCATCGACGTCACCGGCACCGAGGCGCCTTGGTATACGTCGGCGGCGTAGAAGTGCATCGGCACCGCCGCGATCTTGAAGCACAGGCCGAGCGTCGAGATGGCGAGGCCGGCCAGGAACACCGGCGGCAGGGCGGCGCCGTCGAGCCCTTCGACCCAGGCGCGGATGCTGGCGTAGTCGGTCGCGCCCGTGGCGCCGTAGACCAGCGCGAAGCCGTAGAGGAACACCGCCGCCGACATCGCGCCCAGGAAGAAGTACTTGACGGCCGACTCTTGGGCCCGCATGCGGTCGCGGCCAACGGCGACCATCACGTAGGTCGGCAGCGACGTCAGTTCGAGCGCCAGGAACAGCCAGACCAGGTCGGTCGCGCCGATGGCCAGCAGCACGCCGCAGACCGACAGCAGGAAGAAGGCGAAGAACTCGCCGCTCATGGCGTCGCCGGGCTCGAACGGGTCGGCGGCTTCGGCGCGTTGGACCTGGGCCAGCCGGAGCGGCGCGCGGGCGAGGATTAGCAGCAGCACCACGCTGATCGACAACGCCCCGGCCTTGAGGAAGCCCACGAGCGACGCGAAGCCCAGCGGGTGGGACTCGGGCACGCCCCACGAGGGCGTCATCAGGAGCGCGGCCGTGAGGAACCCGCCGGCGACGAACGGCGTCAGATTGCGGATGGCTCGCGTTGGCCAGAGGCCCGTGGTCAGGCACGCCACGGCGCCGATCAGCAGCATGATCTCCGGCCAGAGGCTCGCGAGCTTGTCGACCATCGGGTTCATCGCTCACCCCCTTCGTGCCCCAAGGCCAGCGGGCCCGCGGGCGGCTCGGGCAACGCGACTTCGGGACGCGGCAAGTCGGGGAGAGGCGATCGGGCCGAGGCCGACTCGCGCGCCTCGGGCTCGCCCACCAGCTGGGCCGGCGGGACGGCCGGATCGGCGTCGGGCGTTTCCGGGGTTTCCGGCGTTTCGGGCGCCGCGTCTTGGGCCTGGTTTTGCTCGACGATCGCCATGGCCGGGGCGAGCATGTCGCGCACGGTCGGCTCGATCGAGCGGATCATCGGGAACGGCGCCAAGCCGATGATGATGCACGCCGCCGCGAGCGGGCCCAGGGTGATGAACTCCCGGATCGAAAGGTCGTGGTCGTGCTCGGGCGACAGGCCGTGCTCATGCGCGTCGCTATAGCCGGGGTGGTCTGGCGGGATGTCGGTCGGGCCGAACACAAGCTTGCGCACGATATGCAGCAGGTACACGGCGGCGAACACGACGCCCGTGGCCGCAATGATCGCCAGGCCTTGGTGGAAGACGGTGGATTGGAACCCGCCCACGAGCGTGAGGAACTCGCCGACGAAGCCGTTGAGCCCGGGCAGGCCGACCGAGGCCATGGCGAAGAGCACGAAGAAGCACGACCAGAGCGGCATGATGCGGGCCAGGCCCGACAGGCGCGTCAACTCACGGGTGTGGAACCGGTCGTAGAGCATGCCGATGCACAGGAACAGCCCGCCGGTCGCCAGGCCGTGGGCGATCATGTAGACGACGGCGCCGGTCGCGCCGATGGCGCCGGGGTCGAGCGCGAAGAGGCCGAGCGCGCAGAAGCCCATGTGCGAGACCGACGAGTAGGCGATGAGCTTCTTGGCGTCTTTTTGGACCCGGCAGATGATGGCGGCGTAGACGATGCCGACGACCGCGGCCGCCGCGACCCAGGGGGCGAAGATCACCGCCGCCGCCGGGAGCATGGGGATCGCCAGCCGCAGCAGGCCGTAGGGCCCGATCTTGAGGACGAGGCCGGCGAGGTCGACGCTGCCGGCCGTGGGCGCCTCGGTGTGGGCCAGGGGCAGCCAGGTGTGGACCGGGAACAGCGGGGTCTTGACGCCGAAGCCCGCGAGCATGGCCGCCATGACCCAGCACTGGTCGGCGACGGGCATGGCGCGTCCGACGGCGTAGAGCTCGTCGATATTGAAGGTCCACTTGCCGATGGCGCCGTCGACGAGGGCCGGGTTTTGCGATCCGTACCAGCCCACATACAGCACGCCGGCGAAGGTGAGCATCGACCCAGTGAAGGCGTAGAGGAAGTACGTGCGGGCGGCCTTCCAGCGCTGCTCGTGGCCGAACACGCCGATGAGGAAGTACAGCGGCACCAGGGTGAACTCGAAGCAGACGTAGAACAGCACGATGTCGCGCGCGATGAACGTGCCGATGAGCGCCGCCTCGAGGATGTGCAGCCAGAAGTGGAACTGGCGCATGTCGTGGTCAACCTCGATGAGCGAGGCGACGACCACGCCGGGCATGAGGAACGCCGTGAGCAGCACCAGCCAGAGCGAGACCGAGTCGATCCCGTAGGTGAAGTGCAGGCCGAAGCCGTCGATCCAGTCCAGGTCGTTCTTGTAGAAGGCGACCGTTTCGGGCGTGCCCCAAGGGAAGAGGAACGCGAGGTACGCCGCGAAGCCCAGCGAGATCGTCGAGGTGATCGCCGAGTAGAGGAAGGTCCACTTCTTGGTCTTGAGGAACTCGAACGGCAGCAGCAGGCCCGCGGCCCAGACCACCGGGATCACCAGCATCACCAGCGGGAGCCAGTTGTGGTCGGTGCTGAAGGTGGTTTCGGGCATCGCGGAGGGGGCTCAGGGGGAAAGCGTGAAGGTCAGTTGGACAGGGCGAAGAACAGCAGCAGGGCGGCCGCGGCGATGCCGACGACCATGCCGAGCCCGTAGGCGTGCAATCGGCCGGATTGCGCCGGCCGCAGGCCCCAGCCCAGGAAGCCGGGCATGCGCCCGAGCAGGCGGACCGAGCCGTCGACGATCAGGCTGTCGATCAGGTACAGGACCTGGCCGGTGAGCTGGATCGGGCGGACGATGGCCCAGTCGTACATCACGTCGAAGTAGAGCTTGTTGTTGAGGGCCTCGCCCGGGCCGGGCATGGACTCGCGCAGCCGGTCGGCGATCGCCCGCTGGCGGTAGTGCAGCAGCCAGGCCAGTCCGATGGCGGCGACGGCGATGAGGCCCGAGACGAACATCATCAACAGGTGCAGGTAGCTGGGCGTGTGGTGTCGGTGCGGCGCATCGTGCGCGTGGCCGCCGTCGTGGGCCGGGATGGCGGCTTCGACCGAGTTGGCCGTGCTGTGGAGGATGGCGCCCTCGATGGCGCCGGAGAACTTGAGCACGACGCCGGCCAAGACCGCGCCGACGGCCAGCACGACGAGCGGGGCGTTCATCAGCCAGGG
>JBCCXV010000108.1:0-7845 GCA_039191195.1 Planctomycetota bacterium | reverse complement strand
CGGCAGGCGATGCTGATCTCAAATCTGCCGGACGCCCAAGCCTCGGCCGAGGCCGTCGGCGCCCTGCCGGGCGTGGGCAAGTCGGACCTCAGGAGCGACGCCGCGATCGGGCGGCTGGCCGAAGCCCTGCGGGCGTGCCTGGGGTCGTCCGCCAACGCGGACGAAGCGCCCTGAACCGAGACGACTAGTCGCGGATGGCCCGCTGCAGCGCCGCCCGGGCGACGGGGTGCCGCACCCGGCCGAGGGTCTGCTGCAGGTATGGGTGGTCGTTGCGGCGCTTGAGCTGGCGGACCAGGTCGCGCAGGTGGTGGTCGCGGTCGCGGGCGAACCGCGGGAAGGCTTGCTCGAGCTCGACGCGGGTGTGGCGCGTCAATGGGTCGTCGAGGCCGGTCTGGATCACGGCCCACTCGAACAGCGGGCCCGGCTCGGTCGAGAAGCGGAAGGTCTTCAGCGTCGCTTCGAGCCGCTGCTCGAGCGTGGTGAAGGGGTCGGTCAGGTCTTGCGGGAGGTCCCACAGGTTGCGGTCGGTCACCGAGCCGTTGGCGGCTTCCAGTTCTTGCAACCAGCTCTTGGACGGGGGTGAACTCACAGATGCGTTTCCGGGAAATGAGTTGCCTGAAGCAGGCGGAGGGGTCCCGCCATCCGGCGGGGCTCGGCGTAAGGCGACGACCGAGGTGTTGAGGGTGACGGTGCCTTTGTTGGGAAAATCGATGCGCAGGCGCTGGCCGGGCTTGCCGTCCACCGTGGTGGGCGCGGCGTGTTTGACCGCCCCCACGCCCCACTCGGGGCGCGACGGGTGGACCACGCGGTGGCCCCGGTCGAAGTGCTCCCGGGAAGCCGGGCCGTTGCGATCCGCCATCCCGCGAAGCTCCTGGCGCACGAAACGGTCGTGCCCCAAGACTTGCGCCCATACCTGGCGACGCCCACCCGGCTGACGCCGACGGCTCCGCCCAAGGCAGCAAGCACTCAAAATTCAACCGCGGGGCCCGAACGGCACATCTCGATGGATGACTTCAAGCCCCAGGGGAACCGGCAGGCCGCAGCCCGCCGGCCGTAAGAGTATATCGGCAACCCGTCGTGTCTACCTTTGTTTGGAACGTCATGGCTCCGCCGGCCCGTTCGATGCCCGATACGCCCCCCCCGCATACGCCTGCCACGCCCGGGTCCTCAGCCCGGCTAAGGGATTCCCACGGGCTCCGCCGAGACCGCCCGAGCCGGTTCTTGGCCCTGGCGGCGCTCGCCCTGGCGGGGTTCCACGTCGTCGCGGCGTTCTGGAACTACGGGCTGAGGCCCCCAGAAGAGAAAGACGCCTACGACTACGACGCCGTCGCCTGGAACCTGCTCCAAGGCCGGGGCTACGCCTTCGGCGAAACCGACGCAGGCTTCCAGCAGTGGTACCGCGACTGGGACCAGCGCACCGGCGGCGACCGGTACGCCCACCGCCTCGCAGACCCCCGCCCGGTCGCGACCACCGGCGTGCGCCCGCCGACGCTGCCCACGCTCTTGGCCGGCACGTACGCCGTCTTCGGAAGACAGGTGGCGCCCTGGCGCGTGATGAGCGCGCTCATGGTCGCCGGCGCCTGGTGGATCGCCGTGGCCTGGGCGCGCCGCACCCGCGGGCCGACGGCCGGGTGGATCGTGCTGGGCGTCGCGCTGCTCGAGCCCTTCACCCCGCGCTACGCAGGCCGCTTCCTCACCGAACCCGTGGTCATGCTCCTGGCGACGGCCCTGCTCGCAAGCGTGGCGTGCGCCGCGCGGTCGCCCAAGCGCTGGCCGATGATCGCGGCGGGCGTGCTCATGGGGTTGTGCGTCGTGACGCGATCGGTCACCGGCGCCTGGCTGCCGGCCGTGGCGCTGGCGGTATATCTCGGCCGGCGCCTGGGGCCCGCGAACGCGGCGCGACCGCGCGCGGCGATCGCCGGCGTCGCGTGCGTCGCCCTCGCCTGCGCGACCGCGGCGCCGTGGTGGGCGCGTAACGTCGTCGTGCTCAACGAGCCCATGCCGTTGGGAACCCAAGGCGGGCTCGCCATCGCCGGCGGGTACTGCGACGGCGCGCTCGACAACACCGGCAAGTGGGTCAGCCCCCACGAGCTCCCCGCGATTGTCGACGTCGATCGGCGCGCCACCGACGCGGCCGAAGCGGGCGAGCCCTGGACCCCGCTCGAGCGCGAGATCGCCAAGTCCAAAGCCGGCCAGGCGCACGTCGCCCAATGGGCGCGAGCCAACCTCGACCAGATGCCCAAGCTCGTCGCCATGCGGCTGTACTCCCACTGGACCGACCGCTCGGGGCTGATGGGGCTGATCCTGGTGATCGTGGGCGCCTCGACGATCGCGTGGCGGTGGCGGCGCGGGCTCGTCGGCGTGTGGCTCGTGATCGGCATGAACACGCTGGCCGTGGCCGTCACCTACGCCGTGGGGTCCGGGCGTTTCCTCGTCCCGTTGCTGCCGGCGATGGCGGTGCTCGCCGGCTGCGCGGTGCAAGCGCACGTGCGTAAGCGCCGCGGCAACGTCCGGCGCCGGGCTAGATTGGCCGCCCGCGCATGAGCCACGCCTCGCCAAGACCCGACCGCGCCCCGCGCTCGCCCAGCCGTCGATGGCTGCTGGGGTACTTCTTCGTGGCGCTGTCGGTCTACGCCGCGTCAGCGAGCCTGGCGCTGTGGCAGCGCGCGGCCGTGCAGTTCGGCTACGCCTCGACGGTCTTCGACGGCAACGACCCGCCCATGCCCGGCGACGGGGTCGACTACGACTCGATCGCCTGCTCCCTGCTCCGGGGCGAGGGCTTCGGCCACCGCTGGGGCGACGCCGACTTCCGCGCGCCCTACCGGCCGTACTTCGAGGGGGGTCTCGCCGAGCGGTTCGGCGGGGGCTACGCCACGCTTCTGAACCAGCACTACGCCGTCGACGGCTGGCGCCTCCTCGACCCCGGCCAACCCAAGCCCGACGCGTTCGAGCCTACGGCGTTCCGCCCGCCGGGATACCCGTCCTTCCTCGCAGCCGTGTACGCGCTGACCGATCGCTCGTTCCTAGCCGTGCGTCTGCTGCAAGGCCTGTTCGCAGCGATGGCGGCCACGATCACCGCGTGGATCGCCTGGCGGCTCGCCGGCGCCAAGGCCGGTTGGATCGCCGGCGCGCTGATGCTGCTGGAGCCCGGGCTGCACTGGTCGGCGCCGCAGTTCATGACCGAGTCGGCCGCCGCGCTGTTCGTCGCCGCCCTGGCCGGGTGGATCGTCGCGACCTACGAGACCGGCAGGCTCCGCTACGCGCTGCTCACCGGCGTGACGCTCGGCGCCGCCGCCCTGCTGCGCAACTCCTTTGTGCTCTGGGCGCCGACGATCGTCTTGCTCACGGCCGTGGCGCTGCGCTTGTCGCCCCATGCGGCCGGGGCGTCGTGGCGCGCCTGGCGGTCGTGGCGCCGGCCTCTCGGCGCGGCGGCCATGGTCGGCGTGCTTGCCGTCGCCATCCCCGCCCCCTGGTGGGTGCGCAACGTGATGCTGCTCGACGCGCCCATGCCCCTGGGCACCCAGGGCGGCATCGGCCTGCCCGGCGGGTACTCGGACTACGCCTACGCCGGCTATCCCGACGAAGCGGCGCCGTTCAACCTCTACTTCCGCAAGGGCGTCTGGGTGTACCTCGACCCGGTGGGCTTCTTCGACGAGGTCGACGCGGCCTGCGCCGAGCGTGGCGACGCCGCCATCGGCTACGAGAAAGCCCGGGCCAAGTACGGCCAGCAGCACGCTGTCGCCTGGGCCACCAGCAACCCGGGCAAAGTCGTCGAACTCGTCGGCTGGCGGCTCTACCGCCACGTCACCGGCCCGTTGAGCCTGCACGTGTTCTTGCTGACCCTCGCCGGCGCGGCGCTGGCCCGCCCCAAAGCCCACGCCGGGTATTGGGCGCCGCTGGCGTTGATCCTGGTGAACGCGGCGATCGTGGGGGCCATGTGGTCGGCCGGGGGCCGGTTCGCCGCGGCGGTGGCCCCCTTGGCCGTGGCCCTGGGCGCCGCCGGGCTGGCCTGCGGGGCCGGCAAGCTGGGCGGAAAGACCCCGGGCCGGTCTTCTGACGCTGCCAAGAACGCTGAGACGTAACCGCCGGGCGAGCAACCGCTTGGCGCATCACCAGCCGTCGCTAGACTCCGTCGCTGGCCCACACACGAGAGACCCGCAGTGACCTCGAATCCCGCCCCGCTCGCCGGACCGCTCCCGCACGCCCACGAGACGGACGCCCCCGCCGACGACTACTCCCGCATGCACCGCACCGACACCCTCGGCCGGATCGCCCGCTGGGACCGCGTGGCCGACTCGCTCGAGTCTGGCGGCGTCCGGCTCAGCGGCCCCTACCACCGCCGCCTCGAACACGTCTACGGGCTCAACATCCCCAAGGGCGCCCGGGTGCTAGAGGTGGGCTCGGCCCGGGGCGACCTGCTGGCCTCGCTGGAACCCGCCGAGGGCGTCGGCGTCGACTTCTCGTCCAAGATGGTCGAGGCCGCCCGCAAACGGCACCCCGGCCTGACCTTCCTTGAGGCCGACGCGCAGCAGCTCGCCGACGCGGTCGACGGCACGTTCGACTACGTCGTCCTGTCGGACCTGGTGAACGATCTGCGCGACGTCCAGGCCGTGCTCGAACAGGTGCACAAGTTCTGCACGGCCGACACGCGCGTGGTCATCAACACCTACAGCCGTCTATGGGAGAAGCCCCTCGCCGCCGTCGGCAAGGCCGGGCTGGCCCGCCCCATGATCGGCCAGAACTGGCTGACCCCGCATGACCTGCGGAACCTGTTGCACCTGGCCGGCTTCGAGACCCTGCGCACCTGGCAGGAGGTCTTGCTGCCCATGCGCATCCCGGCCTTAGCGCCGCTGTGCAACCGGGTGCTGGTCAAGCTGCCGGGCCTGCGACACCTGGCGCTGTCGAACTTCCTGATTGCCCGCCCTGCGCCGACGGCCGCGAACCGGCCCAAGCCGGAAGACGTGGTCGTGAGCGTGCTCGTGCCCGCCCGCAACGAGGCCGGCAACATCGAGGCGATCCTCCGCCGGACCCCGCAGATGGGCGCCGGCACCGAGCTCATCTTCGTCGAGGGCAACTCGTCCGACGCGACCTGGGACACCATCCAGCGCGTCGCCGCCGAGCACGAAGGCTGGGGCAAGGGCGTCCAGACCATGCAGCAAGACGGCAAGGGCAAGGGCGACGCGGTCCGCAAGGGCTTCGACGCCGCCACCGGCGACGTGCTGATGATCCTCGACGCCGACATGACCGTGCCCCCCGAAGACCTCCCGCGCTTCTTCGACGCCTGGTGCTCGGGCAAGGGCGAGTTCGTCAACGGCGTGCGGCTGGTGTACCCCATGGCCGACCAGGCGATGCGCCTGTTCAACCTCATGGGCAACAAGTTCTTCAGCTACGCCTTCACCTGGCTGCTGGGCCAGCCGGTGCGCGACACGCTCTGCGGCACCAAGGTCCTGAGCCGGGCCGACTACCGCCGGGTCGCCGACGGCCGGCAGTACTTCGGCGACTTCGACCCCTTCGGCGACTTCGATCTGCTCTTCGGCGCCGCCAAGCTCAACCTCCGGATCTGCGACCTGCCCATCCGCTACCAGGCCCGCACCTACGGCGACACCAACATCGATCGCTGGTCCAGCGGCGTGCTGCTGCTGCGCATGACGGCCTACGCCGCCCGCCGGCTCAAGTTCGTCTGACCCGACGGGCACGGACCTCACCGTGGGACTCGCCGACGCCCTCCGATCCGCCCTAGCCCACCCCCTGACCCGGGGCATGGACCTCGACGACCCGGCCACCACCGGGCTCCGCCGGCGGATCATCCGCGAAAAGCCCTTCCTCAAGGCCATCTACGACGACTGGTACGCCGCGCTCGGCGCCGCCGTCCCCGACCGGCCCGAGCCCGCCCTGGAGCTCGGCAGCGGCGGGGGCTTCTTCGCCGAGACACTGCCCAACTGCATCACGTCCGAGGTCTTCGCCTGCGGCGGGGTCGACCTGATCTGCGATGCGACCCGCCTGCCTATGCCCGACGCCGCGCTGCGAGCCTTGGTCATGGTCGATGTTCTTCACCATGTGCCCAACATTCCGGCGGTCTTGAGAGAATCAGCCCGTTGCGTCGCGCCCGGCGGGGTCGTGGCCATGATCGAGCCCTGGAACACCGCCTGGTCGCGCCTCGTCTACCGCAACCTCCACCACGAGCCGTTCGAGCCCTCGGCCCAAGACTGGGCGCTCCCGCCCGGCGGGCCGCTCTCCGGCGCCAACGGCGCCCTGCCCTGGATCGTCTTCCAGCGCGACCGAGGCCGCTTCGAACAAGAGTACGGCGACCAATGGTCCCTCCGCACCGTCCGTCCGTTCATGCCGATGCGCTACCTCATCAGCGGCGGCGTCGCCATGCGCACGCTCATGCCCGGCTGGATGAACGGCCCCGCACGCCTGGCCGAAGCCGTCGCCCAACCGCTCGCCAACCAACTCGGCATGTTCGCGCTCATCGTGCTGGAGCGCCGTGCGGCGTAACCCCTCGGGTTAGCGCAACGAGTCAGCCCACTGCTGGGCGAGCTGGTCGTAGGTCATGCCGTACTCGGCTTGCAGCGCCTCGGCGTGGTCTTCGCCGTTCTTGATGCGTTCGACCAACCCGACGAAGCGTTGGCGGTCGGACCGGTAGAGCAGGTGGACGACGCTGTGCGCGGCGCCGTAAGTCTCGCCCCGGCCGCCGATGATGGCCCGCGCGTCGAAGATCGGGCGGAACCAGCTCGGCCCGTGCCGCGCAAGCTCCTGCTCGGCCTGGCGCCGGCGGCGGTCCGACACGGTCTGGCGCGGCTTGTCCATCAACTCTTTGGCGTTGAGCTCGGCCACGCCTTCGTCCAGCCAGCTCGGCAGCCGGCGCGGGCTGATGAACCGGCCGATGAACGCGTGGCTCGTCTCGTGGATCAGCACCTCGACCAGCCACCGCCGGGTCTCCTCGGGCGTGCGGAACCACGGCAGCGCCACCTCGCCCAGCACGACGCAACGGAAGTCGCCCCGGGTCAGGTAGTACCCGGCGGCCTGGCCGCTCTGGCCCCGCGGGATATCGAACGCCTCGGCCGAGAAGCGGATGAACGGCTGCTCGCCGCTCGTCGCGAAAATCGGCAGCTTGGCAACCCAAAGGTTCTCGCCGTCTTCGAGGCTGAACAGGTCGGCAAACCGGTCGTACAGGTGGTCGCTGGCCTTCACCAGCAGCTTGTCGATCGACTTGGGCAGCGCCGTATAGATGACAAAGTGGTCGGTCTCGATCCGCCGCATACCCGGTTCGATGCCTTCCAAGACCTCGGCGGCCTCGCGCTCGGCCCGCATCGCGTTGCGCACCTGTCGAGGCGACGCCACGGGGTATCGCCGTTCGAGCGGCTCGGCGGAAGACGAACCTCGGCCGCGCCGGGTCGCGCGCGCTTCGGCCTGACCTTGTTCCGCCAGCCAAGAAGGCGTCGCCGTGCGGAACTCGGCGTAAACCGCGCGCAGCGCGGCGTGTGTCTGGGCTTGCCCCGGCGGCCCGGCCTCACCCCGCCGAACGTCGTCCAATCGCCAAAGGTCCAGGCGCGTCCACCCGGCTTGCTCGCCGTCCATGGCCGTGCCGGTCAACACCGCCAGCGCCGCGCACTCGGCCAACGCCGGCATGCGCCGCTGGAGCGCGAACCGCAGCACGGCTTCCGTGTCGTCGGCGAAGCGCACGCGGATCAGGTTCTTGGGCACGACGGCCGCGAGGCCCTCGGCGGTCTTGAGCCGCCAGCTGTCGCCCCGCCGGCCGAGCACCTCGCCCTCGATGCGGTCGCCGGTGGACAGTTCCAGCACCACGCGGGGTGCGACGAACTCGACCGCCGGCGCGCCGGG
>JBCCXV010000107.1:0-7856 GCA_039191195.1 Planctomycetota bacterium | reverse complement strand
TTAGGGACCTTAGCTGGCGGTCTGGGTTGTTTCCCTCTCGACCACGAAGATTATCCCCCGCGGTCTGACTCCCACGACAGAGCCCTTTGGTATTCGGAGTTTGGATGGGGTGGGTAGGCTGGCGCCCCCCAGCCCCAATCAGTAGCTCTACCCCCAAAGGGTGTAACGTGAGGCTAGCCCTAAAGCTATTTCGAGGAGAACGAGATATCTCTGGGTTTGATTAGACTTTGACTCCTCCCCACAGCTCATCCCATAACTTTTCAACGTTAACGGGTTCGGTCCTCCAGGACGTGTTACCGTCCCTTCAACCTGGCCATGGGTAGATCACCTGGTTTCGCGTCTGATCCCTGCAACTATACGGGCGTTTAACCCTCGCTTTCACTTCGCCTACGCCGGGGTACGGCTTAAGCTTGCTACAGAAATCAACTCGCCGGCTCATTATGCAAAAGGCACGCCGTCAGAGGCCCGAAGGCCTCCTCCGACCGCTTGTAAGCGTACGGTTTCAGGTGCTTTTGACTTCCCTTGCGGGGTGCTTTTCACCTTTCAGTCGCCCTACTGGTCAACTATCGGTTATCGAGTAGTATTTAGCCTTGGAGGGTGGACCCCCCATGTTCACGCCGAGTTTCACGGGCTCGACGCTACTCTAGGGCTACCTCGCTACTGCACTACCGGGCTGTCACCGTCTATGGCCGACCTTTCCAGGCCGTTCACACAGCTACGAGTTTGTCCGCTTTCGCTCGCCGCTACTTACGGAATCGCGGTTGCTTTCTTTTCCTACGGCTACTGAGATGTTTCAGTTCGCCGCGTTCGCTTCTACACCCTATGCATTCAGGTGCAGATGACCCCGAAGGGCCGGGTTTCCCCATTCGGAAATCCTAGGATCCAAGCTTGGTTGCCAGCTCCCCTAGGCTTATCGCAGGCTCCAACGTCCTTCATCGCCTCTCGATACCAAGGCATCCGCCGTACGCTCTTGCTAGCTTCGTCACCACGACCGACGCCCGAAACCACGCCAAACTACCCAGCGCAGACCCGACGCGGACGAGGTGCGAAGCCCCTCTATCACGCTCGAGGTCTCAGTTTTGCCAAAACAAAACAAAGACCCAAACCCAACTTGTCAAACACGCGACGCCGAAGACGCCGCTCCCGCCGTTGCGGGCCGTGAACCTTTCCTCAGAAAGGGCCTCGGCTCACACCGGGTCATTCTCGCTGCCTGACGGTGTCGTCAAGCCGGCTCGAGGCCGGCATGCCTCGAAACGCTTACAGACTGGACCGGTCGAATCCTTCGATGATCTGCTGCACCTCGCGCCGCGGCGGTGAAGGCTCAATTGCGGGCCCGACCTTCGGGCCACCGCCCCCGGCCCTTTGGCTCGGAGGAACGCGTCACCATAGCGATCGCGATGCCCCTGTCAACCCGACCAATCCGCCGGCCCCCCGGCCTGCAAAGCCTGTGGGAATCCGCCCGGCGAAGCTAGGCCTCCGGACCCCGCCCGCCCCGTTGCGCAGCCCCCCACCGCGCGCCCGGATTGGCGCAGCCACGCCGGCCCGCTTACGCCCCGCCGACACGCCGGTCAGCCGGTACGCTTCCCCGCGAGCCGTGCCGCGCCCCAGGGCGTCGCACCCCGGTGGGGTGGCAGAGCGGACGAATGCAGCGGTTTTGAAAACCGCCGTGGGTTTCGGCCCACCGTGGGTTCGAATCCCACCCCCACCGGTTTCCTTTCCCGCCCCGTCCTGGGGCTCGCGAGCTCTCTTGCGGCCGGGCCGCAATCACCGCCGTGCCCGGCGCCGTCTTTTGGGCAAGCGGAGCGTGCGCTCCCGCCTCGACTCCTAAGGACCCCCACCATGACGCCCCGCCCCATGAAGCCTCGCCGCACGCCCTTCCGGTCGCCCCTGCTCGCCGTCGCCGCCGCCGCCCTCCTGGTGTCCGCCGCCCCATCCGCCGTGACCCCGGCCGGCGCGCAGAGCCCCGCCCCGGCCCAGGCCTCCGAAGTCGCCACGCCCAAGGTCCTCGCCGTCAAGTTCCACGCCGACTGGTGCGGCAGCTGCAAAGCCATGGGCCCGGTCTTCGAAGACCTCGCCAACAAGTTCGACGGCCAGCCCGTCCTCTTTGTCGAACTCGACCTCACCAACCGCACCTCCAAGCTCCAGGCCGAATACCTCGCCAAGGCCCTGGGCATCGAAGACACCTGGACCGCCAACGGCGGGTCCACCGGCAGCATCAAGCTCATTGACTTCCACTCCAAAGCCCTGGTCGCCACCCTCACCAAGGCCCACGACATCAAAGCCATGGGCGCCGAGATCACCGCCGCGATCGACAGCGCACACTAAGGCGGTGACCCGCCCGGCCCGCAGCCCGCCGCCGACGCCGCCAGAACTCGACGCCCTCGTCGACGGCCTCTATCGCTACGCGCTCGCCCTCGGCCAGCACCCCGCCGCCGCCGAAGACGCCGTCCAAGAAGTCTTGCTCAGGGCCTGCCGCAACCGCGGGCCCTGGGACCCCCCATACCTCGCCGCCGCGGTCCGCAACCAGATCATCGATACCCACCGCGCAGACACCCGCCGAAAGAACCGAGAACAAGCCTCAACGCGACCGCCCGCCAGCGACCCCGCCTGGGAGCCCGACGACGCCATGCAAAACGCCCTCGCCGCCCTCCGCCGGGAAGAACGCGAAGCCCTGTTCCTCTCCGTCGTCGACGGCTGGACCGCCTCCCAGATCGCCAAGCTCACCCACAAACCCCGCGGAACCGTGCTAAGCCTGCTACACCGGGCCAAGGCCAAGCTGCGCCAGCGCCTCGATACCCCAGCCCCAACCGCAAGCCATGACTGAACCGCACCCTCACGAGCCCGAGTCGCCCGACGAACTCGCCCGGCGGGTGCGCGACCATTACGCGGCGCAACACGCCAGCGACGCGCTCAAGGCCCGCGTCGCCCAGGCCGCCACCCAACCCCACGCAAGCTCCGCCAAGACCGAAGCCGCGGCCGCGCGCCGCCGCCGACTCGCCCCGCCGGCCCTGGCCCTCGCCGCCGCCATCGCGATCGCCGCGGCCACTTGGCTCGTCGTCTCCAGCGCCTCCGAACGGCAACTCCACCGAACCATCGCCGCCGAGATCGCCCTCAACCACCGCAAGGCCTACGCGGCCGACGTCCAAACCAGCGACCTCGCCGCCCTGCCCGCCCTCATGCCCAAGCTCGACTTCACCCCGGTCGCCGCCACCCACCCCGACGCCGCCGACCTCCGCCTCATCGGCGCCCGCTACTGCTCCATCGACGACGCCGTCGCCGCGCAACTCAACTACCTCGACCCCGACGGCCGGCCCTGCACCATGTACCAGGCCCGCGCCGACCAACTCCCCCGCATCCAAGACCGCCTCTTTCAACTCGACGGCGCCACCGTCCGCATTTGGACCCAAGACGGCGTGCTCATCGGCCTCGCCCGCAGCACGCCCGCCTCCCCCTAACCGCCCACGCCCGCCACCACGCCGTCCGAGAGCAACGCCGCCCGCGCCGCCTCAATCGCCTCGACCAGAGCCTCAGGATCACGCGAGCCCACCAGGCACTGCTCCTCGGCGCCCCCGCCCCAGCGGACGTGCACCCCCCGATCCCCCGACACGTTCAGCACCCGGCGGTACCGACGGCTGTGCCGGTAACCCCAACCGCCCGACGCCCACGGGTTGTACGTCAACGCCTCCACCCCGGTGATCTCCGCCAGCGCGATCGTCTTCGTCGGAAACAGCCAGTACCGCACGATCAGCGCTTCGAGCGTCACCGCCGTGGTCATCTTCCAACGCAGCAGCAACACCGGCGCGACGTACCCAAAGATCGCCAGCAGAACCCCGAGCACCCACCGATCCGAACCGCCCGACATCCACATCAGCGGCAGCATCACGGCGTGCATCACCACCGCCTCAAACAGCGCACAGCACAACACCAGCACGTTCTGCTGCATCCGCTGAACCTCGACGTACACCTCCCGCGCGTCCCGCCTCATCCGCACTGGCCTCCCGAAGATGCCGTCACGCGATCCAACCCACGCCGCACACGCCTTGCGGTAACCTCCCCGCCACTCCAGGAGCCACACCATGAACGACGCCGCCGACACCAAGCCCGCCCGCATCGCCGTCCAAGTCGAAGACGCCGGCCTCGAATCCCGCTACGCCAACGCCTTCAACGTACACCCCGGGGGCGAAGAACTCACCATCGACTTTGCCTACCAGATGCCTCCCGTCCGGGCCCAGCAAGGCCAAGCCGACGCCCCCGCCCCCGACCACGACGCCACCATGCGCGTCAAAGTCGGCCAGCGCATCTCCATGACCTACGGCACGGCCCAGCGCCTCCACCAGGCCCTCCAGCAAGCCATCTCCCACCGCGCCGCCCAAGCCCAGGCCGCACAGCAGCAGGCCAACACGCCCGCCAGCTAAGCCGCTCGCTTGCCCAACCCCCGCTAACTCACCCGCTCCATCGCCACGTGGTAGTGCGGGTCTTCGCTGATGTTGACCTCCACGAGGTCGCCCGCGCGATCCAGCAGCCGACGGCAGTCCTCGCTCAGGTGCCTCAGGTGTAGCCGCTTGCCCAGCTTCTGGTACCGCTCCGCGAGCGCATTGATCGCCTCCAGCCCCGACTGGTCGTACACACGGCTGAAGTAGAAGTCGATCACCACGTCGTCGGGGTCGTCCTGCGGGTCGAACAAGTCTCGGAACCGCGTCACGCTGCCGAAGAACAGCACGCCGTGCAGCTGGTAGATCCTGCTGCCGTGCTCGTTGGTCTGCACGTCGGCCATCAGGTATTTGCTTTTGTTCCACGCGAAGATCAGCGCCGACAGCGCCACCCCCAGCAGCACCGCCGTCGCCAGGTCGTGCATGAACACCGTGTACGCCGCCACCACCACCATCACCAACACCTCGGCGGCCGGGATCTTCCGCCACGTCTCCAGCGTGGTCCACTCGAACGTCCCGATCACCACCATGAACATCACCCCCACCAGCGCCGCCATCGGGATCTGCTCGATCCACGGCGCCAGGAACAAGATGAACACCAACAAGCCCACCGCCGCCGTGATGCCCGACAGCCGCCGACGCCCGCCGCTCTTCACGTTGATCAGCGACTGACCGATCATCGCGCAGCCGCCCATGCCCCCGAACACCCCGCAGATGACGTTTGCGATCCCCTGGCCGCGGCACTCCTTGTTGCTGCGCCCCCGCGTCTCGGTCAGCTCGTCGATCAGCGTCAGCGTCATCAGCGACTCAATCAGCCCCACCCCCGCCAGAATGATCGAGTACGGCAGGATGATCCACAGCGTCGCCAGCGTCATCGGCGGCATCTGGTAATCCCACCACGCCGGCCGGGGCAGCCCCCCCGCGATCCCGACCCCCGCCGGGTCGACCGACGCCACCGCCGCCTCGACCTCCGCGGCGCTCAGCGCCGCCACGGGCCCCTCCCCCGCCGCCTCGGCCGACACGCCCTCGGGCAGACCGGCCTCGAGCGCCCCCAGCACCTCGGCGTCCTTGACCCGCTGCGCATCGGTCACCGCCGCCGCACGCGTGCTATCCAACAGCATGTCCCCCACCGTCAGCACCGGCTTGACGCCGCCATCCCCGGCCGCCGCGTTGATCGCCACCGCGATGCCCGACACCACCAAGATCGCCGTCAACGACGACGGCACCGCCCGCGTCAGCTTCGGCAGGCCCACGATGATCCCCATCGTCAGCGCCACCAAGCCCAGCATCAGCCACAGCCTGCCGCCGCTCAGATAAGCCATCGCACCGCCTTCGCCCAGCGTCTTGAAGCTGCCGAACTGCGCCATCAGGATCACGATCGCCAAACCGTTCACGAAGCCCAGCATCACCGGGTGCGGCACGATCCGAATGAACCGCCCCAGCTTCAGCAGGCCCACCACGATCTGGATCAGCCCGCACAGCACCACCGCCGGGAACAGGTACCCGATCCCGTGCACGGCCACGAGCGAAACCACCACCACGCCCATCGCCCCGGTCGCCCCCGAAATCATGCCCGGCCGCCCACCAATTAACGCCGTCACCAAGCACAAGATGAACGCCGCGTACAACCCCACCAAAGGCGGCACCCCCGCCAGAAACGCGAACGCCACCGCCTCGGGCACCAGCGCCAGCGCCACCGTCAACCCCGCCAACACCTCCGCCTTGGGCAACCCCCGTCCCTTATTCGGCCGAAGGTCAAAGATGCGCGGCCTCACGCGCAGGAACTCGGGCAGACGGATCGTGATCTCAGACATAAGCGTCCTGGGGGCACTCGGGGGGTGATAGAGCCCGCCGCCAACCGCGGGCTAGGGCTGCAAGTTGCAGGGCTTCTACGCGCCCCCCCTGGGCGAACCGAAGCGGTCTCACGGCTTCGGGTGGAATCCAGGGGGTTTCCGGCGATTCCGGGGGTTCCGGGGGTTCCGGGGGAGGGCACGGCACAATACAGCCACGCCACCTCTCGCGCCACCGCGTACCCCGAGCCCAACCCCGAGAGCCCCATGCACCAGCCGATCGTCGTCATGGGCGTCTCCGCCGCCGGCAAGTCCGCCGTCGCCCAGGCCCTTGCCCAACCCCTCGCGCGCACCTACCTCGACGCCGACGACCTCCACCCCCCCGCCAACCTCGCCAAGATGTCCCGCCGCGAGCCGCTCAACGACGCCGACCGCGCCCCCTGGCTCGACCGCGTCGCCGAGCGCCTAACGCACAGGCCGCCCACGGTCGCGGCCTGCTCCGCCCTCCGCCGCGCCTACCGCGACCGCCTCCGCCTCGGCGCCGCGCCCGCCACCCCCTTCTTCCTCTGGCTCAAGCTCTCGCGCGACCAAGCCCTCGCCCGCAGCCGCGCACGACAAGACCACTTCATGCCCGCCGAGCTCATCGACAGCCAGTTCGCCACCCTCGAACCCCTCGAACCGGACGAACCCGGCGCCGCCATCGACGCCCAAGCCCCGCTCGACCAAGTCGTCCAGGCCTGCCTCCGCGCGCTGGCCTGACCGGCCGACTACTCGCCCTCGCCCTGACCGCCGGCCTGCCCGTCGTCATCGCCCGCGCCGGACCCCGGCAGAAGCCCCGGCGGCAACAAGTTCGACAACGGATCCTCCCCCTCCCCGCCATCCTGCTCCACACGCTCGCGCGCCCGGTCTAGAAAACCGCCCAGCGCATCGCCCGCGGCCTCGCCCGCCTCCTGCCGAACCCGTTCCTCCAGCTTCCGCTGCTCCTCCCGCAAACGCGCGTCGGCCTCTTGCAGCCTCGCGCGGCCCGCCTCCGTCACCGCGCCCGTCACCGTACGCTGAACCTCCGCGTAGTCCACCCGGACCTTCGGCGAAGACAACGCCCCCGTAATCAACACCGGCAGCGACTGATCCCCCAATGGCAGCCGCGCGCCCGAAACCTCCAGCGCCGCGTCGTGCGGACGCAGGTCCAGCGTCAAATCCAGGTCCTTCTCGTCGAACGCGCCGTCCAGCGTGCCCGACACCCGGTCGCCAAGCTCCAGCGGGCCCCACTCCACCCGCTCCTGCAACGGCCACCGATCAATCGACACCGCCACCGCATCCGGCTCGGCGCCCTTCGCCAGCGAGTGCAACGCCAAACTCACGTCCAGCGTCTGACCCGATGACGTCGCCCGAATCGACGGCCCCGCGTCCAGCAACTGCGGGTCTGTCGACAGGTTCGCCGCCTCCACGCCCAGCGTCTGGTCGCCCGGCAGCTCGTCGAGCGGGATCTCCGTCGCCGTCAAACGCCGGATCAAGAACCGCGGGGACGACTGCACCAAATGCGTCGCCCGCACGTTGGCGTAGCCCAAATCTTCGGCCCAGCGTTTGAGCCGATCCTCCTGCGCCTCGGCCGGCTGTTCCTCACCCCCGCGCGACG
>JBCCXV010000106.1:0-7875 GCA_039191195.1 Planctomycetota bacterium | reverse complement strand
GTTGTCTCCTCCATTACTGGTGTTGAGGCTCGATCCTGTCCTGGTATAGACATCACCTGGTCCATTAGTGGAATGCCAGCTAGCGGGTGATTGCGCTTTCGCACACGGCCGGCACCCCGCACCTGGCGTCGGCGCTGTCGTGCCTGGACCTGCTGACCACGGCGTACTACAGCGCGATGCGGTTCGACCCGGCCCGCACCGACGACCCGGCGCGCGACCGGCTGATCTTTAGCAAGGGCCACGCGATCCCGGCGTTGTATGCCGTGCTGCACGACATCGGCGTGATCTCCGATGCGCTGCTGGCCGACTACAACCGCGACGGCGCGGTGCTGGCCGAGCAACCCGCCCCGTTCTGCGCCCCCGGCGTGGAGGTCGCGACCGGCTCGCTCGGACACGGCTTGCCCATCGGGATTGGGATGGCGCTGTCCGGCCGGATCCGCGGCGACGACCGGCGGGTGTTCGTGCTGATGTCGGACGGCGAATGCAACGAGGGTTCGGTGTGGGAGGCGGCGATGTTCGCCCCGGCCCAGAAGCTCGACCGGTTGTGCGTGCTAATCGACTTCAACAAGTGGCAGGCGACGGGGCGCAGCCGTGAGGTGATGGCGATCGACCCGTTCGTCGAGAAGTGGCGGGCGTTCGGGTGGTCGGCCCACGAGGTCGACGGCCACGACCCCGCGGCCATCTCCGCCATCCTCGAGAACTTCCCCGACGGGTCGGGGCGACCGATCGCGATCGTCGGCCACACCGTCAAGGGCAAGGGTGTGTCGTTTATGGAAGACGACAACAACTGGCACTACAAGGTGCCAGACCGGGACGCGTTCCTTCGCGCCTGGTCCGAGTTGGGTCAGCCGGAAGAGGAGGCCCTGGCCCTGCTCGAAGCCGCACAACCCGCCGGTGCGCACTAACCCGCGATTGAAGCCACCGCCATGCGTAACGCCTTCGCCGACGAACTGCTGAAGATCGCCCTGGAAGACCCCAAGGTGGTGATGTTGTCGGGCGATATTGGCAACCGCCTGTTCGACAAGTTCAAAGAGCAAGCGCCCGAGCGTTTCTTCAACTGCGGCGTGGCCGAGGCGAACCTGATCGGCGTCGCGGCGGGCTTGGCGATGGATGGGTTGCGGCCGGTGGCGTACACGATCGTGCCGTTCATCACCGCGCGGTGTTTGGAGCAGATCCGGGTCGACCTTTGCTATCACAACCTGCCGGTGACGGTGGTGGGCGTGGGCGGCGGTCTCAGTTACGCGTCCTTGGGCGGGACGCACCACGCGTGCGAAGACTTGGCGATGCTGCGCTGTTTGCCTGAGATGGATGTATATGCGCCGGCGGACGCGATGGAGGTGCGCGGGTGTCTTCGTTCGGCGTTGTCGAATGACTCGCCGGCGTATGTGCGGATCGGGAAGAAGCGCGAGCCGGTGTTCCACAAGTCGGTCCCGGATTGCCGGCCGGGTGGGTCGGTCCAACTCAAACCCGGCGCCGACGCTGTGTTGCTGGCGTGCGGCAACATCCTGCCGGTGGTGATGGAGGCGGCCGAACGTTTGGCATCGCAAGGGATCGAGGCGGCGGTGCACTCGGCGTACGGGGTTAAGCCGTTGGACGACGCGCTGCTGACGCGGGCTTTCCGGGATTATCCGGTGGTGGCGACGGTGGAGGAGCACACGCTGTTGGGCGGGTACGGCTCGGCGGTGGCGGAGTGGTTGGCGGATCGGCCGGATCCTGCGGCGGCGCGGGCGCGGCTGCTGCGGATGGGCACGGGGGATTCGTTCCTGCACGAGGCCGGCTCGCAAGCGCACGCCCGGAGGCGGTTTGGGCTCACCCCGAAGGCGATCGGCGAGCGGGTGGAGCAAGCCTTGGCGCAATCCCGCGACGCGGTTGGCGCGTAGCGCGATGCGGATCGGGCTGGACTTCGACAACACGATCGCCAGCTACGACCGGCTGTTCCACCGGCTCGCCGCGGAAAAGGGTTTGATCGACCCGGGCGCGGTGGCGACGAACAAGAAGGCGGTGCGGGATGCGCTGCGGGCCGACGGGAAGGAAGAGGATTGGATCCTCCTGCAGGGCGAGGGGTACGGGCCGAGGATCGTGGACGCCGAGCCGTTCGCGGGGGCGCTGGGGTTCGTGCGGCGGGCGCTGACGGCGGGCCACGACGTGCGGATCATCAGCCACAAGACCAAGACGCCCTACCGCGGCCCGGCGTACGACCTGCACCAGGCGTGCTTCGACTTCCTCGAGACGCACGGCTTCTTCGAAGGAGGTAGCCCTGGCCCCGCCCTGCCGCGCGAGAATGTACTGCTGAACCTCACCAAAGCCGACAAGATCGAGCGGATCGCGGAGACCGATCGCGACGTTTTCGTCGATGACCTGGTCGAGTTCTTGTGCGAACCCGGCTTCCCGGCGATCCGGAAGGTACTGTTCGATCCGGCCGGTGCCCACGTCGACGACACGCCGGATGGTTGCGAGCGTGTGGGGTCGTGGGCGGAGCTCGCCGATCGGATCCTGTCGTGACCCCCCCGGAATCGGGAAGCTCACCGCTGGAAGCCGCGGCAACGGCCCCGCCACCCGAAACGGTGCGGAGGTTGTGCAAGCAAGCCCGTCTGCCTGAGCCCGCTTCGACACGGCGTCTTGAAGGCGGGCGGAACAACCGGGTGTTTCGGTTGGATTTTGCGGGTGCTCCGCCTGCGCTGTTGAAGTGGTACTTCCGGAGCGCGGACGACCCGCGGGATCGTCTAGGGAACGAGTGGGCGTTCTCGCAATTCGCGTGGGAGCGCGGCTGCCGGCAGGTCCCCGAGCCTTTGGCGTGCGATGCGGCGGCCTGGCTGGGGCTCTACCGGTTTGTCGAGGGGCGGGCGCTGCGGCCAGGCGAGGTGGACGGGGAGCACGTAGACCAGGCCATCGCGTTCGCGGCGGCGCTCAATCGTGGGTTGAGTCCCGAGGCGGTGAGCGGTCTGCCGGAGGCTTCGGAGGTTTGCGTTCGTTTGAGCGAGCACGTGGGTCTGGTGGAGGCGCGGGTTCGCCGGTGTGCAGAGGTTGCGGATGCTGTGGCGCGGGCGTTTGTGGACGGCGAGCTTGTCCCTTGCTGGGAGCGGGTTCGCGCAGGGGTGGAGCGGGCGCTCGCTGAGGGGTTGGAGGACGCGGGGGTGGCGGCGGCGTCGCCTTCGGACTTTGGGTTCCACAACGCGATTGTTCGGCCGGACGGCGTGCTGGTGTTCCACGACTTCGAGTATGCCGGTCGAGACGACGCGGCGCGGATGGCGTGTGACTTTTTCCACCAGCCGCGTGTGCCGGCGCCGGCCGCGCTGTTCGAGCGGTTCGTGGAAGGCGTGGGCGTGGCGCTGGGGCTGGGGCTGGGGCTGGGGCTGGGCGAGGGATTCCACAAGCGAGCGGTTGCGCTTCGGCCGGTGTACGCGGTCAAGTGGGCCTGTATCGTGCTCAACCCGCTGACGGCGGCGGGGGCGCGGCGGCGGGGCTTCGCCGGGGTCGGGCACGACGCAGGGGAGCTGGTGGACCGGGCCCGGTTCGTGCTGCACCGCTACCCGGAAGAGGGAGGCTGACGGCCATGGCGTACATCGATTTCATGTCGGTCAACCACAAGTCGACGAAGCGCGACTACCTGGCGCGGGTCAACGATCCGGAGTACCCGAAGGCCAAGGCCGCCGAGCTCGCCAAGCGGTACGACTTTGATTACTGGGACGGCGACCGGCGGGTGAACTACGGCGGGTACCGGTACATGCCCGGGCGTTGGCTGAAGGTGGCCGAGGCGATGCGGGATCACTACGGGCTCAAGGCGGGCGACAAGGTGCTCGACATCGGTGCGGGCAAGGGTTTCTTGATGCACGACCTGACGCTGGCGGCGCCGGGCATCGAGGTGGTGGGCGTGGACATCTCGTCGTACGCGATCGCCAACGCGAAGGCAGAGGCCCGGCCGAGGATTGCGCGGGCGCACGCGATGCGGCTGCCGTTCGCGGACGACACGTTTGATTTCGTGTTCAGCCTGACGACCTTGCACAACCTGCCGAACTACGAGTTGGACGCGGCGCTGCGGGAGATGGAGCGCGTCGGCAAGGGGCCCAAGTACCTCTGCGTCGAGAGCTACCGGAACGAGTCGGAGAAGGCGAACCTGCTCTACTGGCAGGTGACGTGCGAGGCGTTCTGCAGCCCGGAGGAGTGGGACTGGTGGTTCCGCACGACCGGCTACGCCGGCGACCACTCTTTCATCTACTTCGAGTAACCCCCCGGAATTCCCCCGTAAGCCCCCCCTTCCGGAAGAAGCCCCGCCGGAAGCACTGCCGAGAGTCCGTGGAAACCAGAACGCCGACGTCAACGCTCATGCCCGACCGCCCGACCCACTGCCGCGCCGCGATTCTGCACGAGCTCAAGAAACCCCTCGTGCTGGCGGACATCGAGCTGCCCGAGACGCTTGCGCCCGGCCAGGTGTTGGTGCGGGTGGATTACAGCGGGGTGTGCGGTTCGCAGATCGGGGAGATCGCCGGGGTGAAGGGCCACGACCCCTGGCTGCCACACCTGCTGGGGCACGAGGGCGGCGGCGTGGTGAGCGAGGTCGGCCCGGGGGTCAAGCGGATGAAGCCGGGCGACCACGTGGTGCTGCATTGGCGGAAGGCGGCCGGGATTGATGCGGCGCCGCCGAAGTACCGGTGGGACGGGCGGACGGTCAACGCGGGCTTCGTGACGACGTTCAACCGGTGGGCGGTGGTGAGTGAGAACCGGCTGACGCCGATCCCGAAGGACTTCCCGCTGGACATCGCGTCGTTCTTCGGCTGCCCGGTGACGACGGGGCTGGGGGTGATCCGGAACAACGCGAGGCTGACGCTGGGCGAGTCGATCTTGATCATCGGCGCCGGCGGCGTGGGTCTGAACATCGTGCAGGGCGCGGCGATGAGCGGGGCGCACCCGGTGGTGGCGGTGGACCTGTTCGACAGCCGTCTGGATTTGGCCGAGCGGATGGGGGCGACGCACCGGATCAACACGAGCGACGAGGACCTGGCGGAGGCGGCGAAGGCGGCGTGCCCGGCGGGGTACGACGTGGTGGTCGAGAACACGGGCAACCCGGCGATCATCCGTCACGCGTACGACCTGACGCAGCCGCAGGGGCGGACGATCCTAGTGGGCGTGCCCAAGGCCGGGGCGGACGCGAGCCTGTACACGCTGCCGTTGCACTTCGGGAAGGTGATCACCGGGAGCTTCGGGGGCGAGGCCGTGCCGGATCGCGACATCCCGCAGTACCTGAAGCTGCACGCGGCGGGGAAGCTGGAGCTCGAAGCCCTGGCGACCGACCGGTACCCGCTGGAGCGGATCAACGACGCGCTCGATGACCTGCGGTCGGGCAAGGTCGCCGGTCGGTGCGTGATCCACCTGGACCCCGAGGCAGCCCCTGAAACGGCGGGAGCCCCGTAACCCGTGATAAACGCGGGTTGACGGCCTGTGGGTGGCGGCGTTGTTTGAGCCGTTGGGGGCGTGCGAGTAGTCTCGCCCGGCGAAGAGACCGGTCGACCCGCCCGCCTGTCGACCTGGATGCCGTAGCCCGCCGTGACCAGCGCCCCCTCCTCTATCCCGCCTGCTCAGGCTCCCGTGAGCGCCGCGAACCCGGGCGCGACGCCCACGTTGTCGCGTTCGATCCCGTATGTCGATCTGGGTGCGGCGCACCGCAAGATCAAGGCGGAGTTGCTGGAGGCGTGCGCGAAGGTCATCGACCACGGCGTGTTCGTGCTGGGGCCGGAGGTGGCGGAGTTCGAGGCGCGGTTCGCCGAGCTCTGCGGGGTGGAGCACGCGGTGGCGTGCAACTCGGGGACGGACGCCTGGGTGATGGGCATGCAGGCGATGGGTCTGGGCGGAGGCGACGAGGTCATCTGCCCGCCGAACTCGTTCGTGGCGACGGCGTCGGGGGTGGCGCTGGCCGGGGCGACGCCGACGTTCAGCGATATCGACGCGACGTACAACCTCGACCCGGCGAAACTCGACGCCGCGGTCACGGCGAAGACCAAGGCGATCTCCGTGGTGCATCTGACCGGTCGTGCGGCGGACATGACGGCGATCCAGGCGGTGGCGGACAAGCACGGGCTGGCGGTGATCGAAGACGCGGCGCAGGCGGTGCTCGCCGAGCACAAGGGACAGCGCGTGGGGTCGTTCGGCCGGTTCGCGGCGTTCAGCCTGCACCCGCTCAAGACGCTCAACGCCTGCGGCGACGGCGGGGTGCTCACAACCGACGACGGTGCGCTGGCGGCGGAGGTCCGGCTGCGTCGGAACCTCGGGCTGGAGTCGCGCGAGCAGTGCGTGTTTTGGTCGGGCCATTCCCGGCTGGACACGATGCAGGCGGCGATGCTGCTGGTGAAGCTCAACCACGTGGGGGCGTGGACGGAGGCCCGGCGGCGCAACGCGGCGCGGTACGACGCGCGGCTGGCCGAGATCGACGGCGTCACCCCCCCGCCGACCGATCCGCACGGCGCGGCGGTCTATCACACGTATGTGATCCAGGCGGAGAGGCGTGACGCCTTGCAGAAGCACTTGGCCGGCCACGGCGTCGGCACGGGCATCCACTACCCGATCCCGATCCACCAGCAGAAGTGCGCCGCCGGGCTGCCTTACGCCGAGGGGTCGTTCCCCGTGGCCGAGGCGCAGGCCGAGCGGATCCTCACCCTCCCGGTATCTCCGGAGATCGACGATGACGGCATCGACTACGTCTGCGACCGGGTCGCCGACTTCTATCGTGCGTGAGACCCCCGGAAACGGCCCGGCCGACCCCACGCTCCACGACGCGGTGGCGGCGCCGACGGGCGTGCGCGTGCCGTTCTCGTACCTCGACCGGCAGTTCGCCGACGTCGATGGGTACCTGGCGGACCTGAAAGAGTTCGTCGTCACCGGCGACTTCACGCTCGGCAAGCCACTCACCGAGTTCGAGGGCAAGTTCGCCACGCTCACGGGGACGAAGCACGCCATCGGCGTGAACTCGGGGACCGACGCGCTCATGCTGCCCATGAAGGCGGCCGGCATCGGCCCGGGGGACGAGGTGATCACCACGACGATGACGTTCGTGGCGACCGTCGGCGCGATCGCGGAGACCGGGGCGACGCCGGTGTTTGTCGATTCGAAAGACGGATTCGTGATTGATGCGGAGCTGATCGAGGCCGCGATCACGCCGAAGACCAAGGCGATTGTGCCGGTGCACTACACGGGCAACATGCCGAACATGTCGGCCGTCCAAGCGATCGCGGAGAAGCACAACCTGCTGGTGTTCGAGGATGCGTGCCAGGCGATCCACGCGCAGTTCGAGGGCAAGAACGCCGGGGCGTATTCGCTGGCGGCCGGTTATTCGCTGCACCCGCTGAAGAACCTGAACGTGTGGTCGGACGGCGGGGTGATCACGACCAACGACGACGCCTTCGCCGACAAGCTGCGGCTGATGCGCAACCACGGGCTGGTGGATCGGGACCACGTGAAGTTCTACGCGCACAACAGCCGTCTGGATACGCTGCAGGCGGTGATTGGAAATCGGCTGATCAAGGAAGTGGACTTCATCACGAACACGCGGATCAAGAACGCCAAGCGGTACGACGAGGCGTTTGCGGACTTGGCGCCGTACATCCGGGTTCCGGAGCGCGACCCGCGGGTGCGGCACGTGTTCCACCTGTACATCGTGTACGCCGAGCGGCGGGATGAGCTGCTGGCGCACCTCCATGCGAAGGGCGTGGAAGCGAAGATCCACTACCCGATCCCGATGCACCTGCAGGAGGCGTCGATCCCGCTGGGCTACAAGCGGGGCGACTTCCCGGTGGCCGAGGCGCAGTGCGACAGCATCGTCACGCTGCCGGCCCACCAGCACCTGACCGAAGACGAGGTTGGGTACGCCATCGAGCAGGTCCGCGC
>JBCCXV010000105.1:0-7893 GCA_039191195.1 Planctomycetota bacterium | reverse complement strand
GCCCCGAGTTTGCGGGCCAGCAGGAACGACGAGGGGACCTCGTCGCGGGCTACGCAGCCGGCGACGACGCAGACGGCGTGGGCGCCGAGGTGCTGGGCCAGGTCGAGGGCGATCATGGCGCCGAAGGACACGCCGCCGACGCAGACCGGCCGGCCGTCGTCGGGCAGCGCGGCGCGGATGCTTTGAGCCCAACGCTCGGCGTAGCGGGCGAGGCTCTCGGCGCCGCGGGGGGGGATCCAGTCGGGCGTGACCAGGTCGGGCCCGAACAGCTCCCGCTGGGGTTGGAGCAGGCCCGGTCCGGCGCCCAAACCGGGCAGCAGGACCAGCGGGCCGGGAAGCGTGAACTCGCGCACCGTCATGCGGTGGAGTCTACCGGTCGCCCGGCTCGGGGTTGGTGGGGGCTGCGCCGGCCGGATCCCCTGGATCCCCCGGATCTTCTGGAGAGGCGGCCGGGGCGGCGTGGTCGTGGTGGTCGTGCCCGTGCGCGTGGTCGTGGTTGTGGCCGTGGTCGTGGTCGTGACCGGCGGCTTCGACAGCGGCTTCCGAAGCCGCTGCCGCGCCGGACGGGGCGTCGTTGACTTCGATGAGTTCGAGTTCGAACTGCAAGGCTTGCTCGGGTCCGACGCCGAGTTCGGGCAGGCCCAGGTCGCCGAAGGCTTGTTCGGCGGGGAGTGCGAGCTCCCAGACGCCGCCCACGCGCATCTGGGACAGGGCGGGGAACCAGCCGGGCGCCGGGAGGCGGTTGGGGTCGATCAGGAACTCGGCCGGTGCGCCGCGGTCGCGGGTGTCGAGGAACACCGGCCCGTCGGGCAGGCGTGCGCTCACGTGGAACTTGGCGAGCTGCCCGGGCCGGGCGGTGTCGCCCTGGCCCTGACGCAGCTCGCGGTAGTAGCCGCCGTGCTGGAACGCGTTGGCGGTGGGCTGCTGGGCGTAGCGCCCGAGGTACTCGTCGGACGCCATGCGGTTGTCGACGAGTTGCTGCGACAGGGCTTCCTGCTGCGCCAGGGCGGCGCGGGCTTGCAGCGCTCGGCCGTAGTCGACGACGGCGTCCTGGAACTGGGGCGGGGTCATGTGCGCCGGGTCGAGGCCCCGGGCGACGCGGTCGGCGTCTTCCAGGCCCAAGGCCAAGGCGTCGCGGTCGAGCTGGAGGCCGAGCGAGCGGACGCCCTGGCCGAGTTGGCGGCCGATGACGTAGCTGTGGCGCTGGCGCGACTCGGCGAGGGACTCGGGCTGCGTCGCCGGGGCGGCTTCGCTTGCGGCGGCGGAGGCTTCGACCGCGGGTGCGGCGCTCGTCGAGGCGTCGGCGGAGGCGGGGTCGTCTTGCGCGACCACGGGCAGCGTCCACGCGCAGAGCGCGAGGGTGGGGGCCAGGGTCCACGCGTGGCGGGCGGGTCCGAATCGATAAGGCGGGAGAAGGTCAAGCATGGCGTGCTCACGGTAGCCGACCACCGCGGCGTCGGGCCACGGCCGGCCGGGAGGCTTAGACTCGCCGGGCCCGGAACGGTTCCCGCCCCCGCTGGCGCGACCCGGGCACGCCGAAGCCCCTGTTCGTGGAGACCGCGATGCAACCCGCCCGCCTGACCGGAACCTTTGGGGTGATCCTCGTGGTCATCGGGCTGGCGGCCTACGGGCTGGCGGCGATGTTCAAGGGCGACGGCAGCCCGCACATCACCACGGCGATCCCGGCGATGCTGGGCGCGCTGCTGCTGGTGTGCGCGGCCGCGGCGGTGATCCCCAAGTTCCGGATGCACTCCATGCACGTGGCGGTTGTGCTGGCTTTCTTGGGCACAGTTGTGGGTCTGGGCATGGGGATCATGAGCATCGCCAAGTGGATCGACGGGTCGGGCGATCCGGCCCGGCGCGCGGCGGGCCCGGTGCAGGTGCTGATGGGGGCGCCGTCGCTGGTGCTGCTGGTGCTGCTGTTCAAGTCGTTCCTCGCGGCGCGGCGGGAGCGCAAGGCGGCGGCTGCGGCGACTCCCAAGCCGTCCGACGAGCCCGAGCAATCGTGACCGGCGCGCCCGATCCGGCCGGCGACCTGGAGGCGGCCCTGGCGCACGCGTGGTCGGCGCTGCGGGCCGCGGTGGATAACGCGGCGCACGGCTGGCGGACGCCGTCGCTGGCGACGGTTGATGCGGACAGCGCCCCGGCGTCGCGGGTCGTTGTGCTGCGGGGGGTGGATGTCGCGACGAGGTCGGTCTGGTGTCATGCCGACCCGAGGTCGCCCAAGTGGCGCGAGCTCGGGTCGCGGCCGCGGGCGTCGTGGTGTTTCTGGGACGGCGAGCGCGAGCAGTTGCGGCTGACCGGCGGCGTGACGTTGCACGAGCGCGACGCCGTGGCCGACCGGGCTTGGGCCGAGGCCGGGGCGTCGAGCCTGCGGGTGCACACGGCCCCCCTGCCGCCGGGCGAAGCGTGTGCGGCGCCGACGAGCAACCTGCCGGCCCGGATGGAAGGGCGCTTGCCAACCGACCGCGAACTCGTGGCCGCGCGCGAGCACTTTGGCGTGATCCGATGCGTGGCGGAGCGCATGGACTGGCTTCGGCTGGACCGGGATCGGCCGGTGCGGGCGTGGTTTGCGTGGGACGCCGCCGGCGGCCTTAGCGCCTCTTGGCGGTCGCCGTAGGCGAGGCGGGCGTTTGTGCGGGGATGGGCGTGTCACCGATGCGGTAGCCGTTCCAGGCGCCGACGGGCAGGCCTTCGTCGTAGAGGTGGTCGGGCGGGTAGACCTCGGGGGGCGGGTCGGCGTCGCGGAAGAGCCGTACGCGTGAGGGGGACGGCTGGTTGTTGAGCGTGGCTTCGGCGATGACGGCGTCGCCGGCGCGGGTCTGATCGACGATGCCGCGGGCGGCGTCGCCCGGCTCGTAGATGGCCCGGCCGGCGAGGTCGAGGTAGCCGAAGCGGTCGTCGACGCTGGCGCGGGCCAACTCGCGGAAGAACGGCTCGGCGCGGGTGAGCCGGAGGGTGACGGCCAGCCGTCCGGTGCGGTCGACGTAGCCCCAGGCGCCGTGCCGGCCGACGGGGGCGAGGGTGTCGTCGAAGTCGTCGGCGGCGTCGTAGGCGGGCTGGACGACCCAGGCGCCGCGGCGGTCGATGTAGCCCCACTTGCCTTCGTGCCGCACGGCCGCGACGCCGTTGGTGAAGTCGCGGGCGCGCTCGAAGCGCGGCGGGATCTCGAAGTCGAAAGACCGGTCGATGTAGCCGAACCGCTCGCGGCCTTGGCGGTCGCGCACGCGCACCCAAGCGAGGTTGTCGTTGAAGTCGCCGGCGAGGGTGACCTCGGGGCCGAATCGGTGGACGACCTTGCCGGTGCGGTTGAGGTAGACGAAGCGGGCGAGGCGCCCGCGGTCGTCCCAGCCCTCGGCGGCGGCGGCGACGTGGTCGTGGAACGAGCGCACGCCGGCGTATTGCAACGGCACGGCCGGGCCGCCGGTGCGGTCGACAAAGCCGCACGCGCCGTCGCGCCGCACGGCGGCGAGGCCGTCCTTGAACCGGCGGGCCTGGTCGAAGACGGCCGCGTCGGCGAACGGCCGGCCGGTGCGGTAGACGAAGGTGACGGGCCCGGCGCCGGGCTCGCCCAGGGGCAGGCCGCGCTCGCGGTAGTCGTGGGTGAGCGGCTCGGCCCGGGGGTCGGCGCTGACCACGGCGAGGTCTTCGCTGAACCGGTCGGCCCAGGGCAGGGTGGGCTCGATCTGGCCGTTGCCGAGCAGGTCGATGAAGCCGGTGCGCCCCTGGTAGACGACGCGGACCACGCCGTCGTAGTCGAAGTCGGCCCAGTCGAGCAGTGGGCGGCGGATGAGCTCGCCGCGCCGGGTCATGAGGCCGTAGCGGTCGCCGAGGGCGACGGGGAAGGCGTTGTCGCCGGCCTGGACGTCGACGAGTTCGAGACGGTTGCGGTCGGTGGTGTCGCCGAGGCCAAGGGAGGCCCGCGGGGGGCGGTCGGAAGACGGGTCGAGGGAGACCTGCCCGCCCTGGTTGCGGACCTTGAGTTCTTGGGCGGGGCAGGGGGCGGCGCCGGCGACGCCGAGGGCGAACCCGGCGGCCACCGCGAGGACGGTTCGGCGCAATCCAAGGCCCGGCCGGAAGCGTGGACGCATCGGCTGAGGATATCCGGGGGCGACCCGAAACCAAAGGATTAGGATCGCGCGATGGCCGCGGCGTCTACGAGTCCGACAAACCCTTCGCCCGAGCCGGGCGAGGCGCCCGAGCCGTCGGGTCACCGCTTGGCGCCGGGCGTGGTGCTGGGCGCGTCGTGCGTCCGCTGGCGGTTTGCCCGCAGCGGGGGTCCGGGCGGGCAGAACGTGAACAAGGTCAGCAGCAAGGCGTCGCTCGAGGTTGCGTGGCCGGACCTGTTCGCGGCGATGCCGCCGGGCGCGGCGCAACGGCTCAAGGGGCGGGCCAAGGCGTATCTCGTGGGCGAAGACGAGACCCTGCGCCTGGTGATCACGCGAGACGACAGCCGTAAGCAATCAGACAACCGGCGGGCGTGCTTGGAGGCGCTCTCGGCGATGGTGCTGGCGTCGCTGGTCCCGCCGAAGGTGCGGAAGAAGACGCGGCCCAGCCGTGCGGCCAAGAAGCGCCGGGTGGACGACAAGAAGCAGCGCGGGCAGGTGAAGGCGCGGCGGAAGCCGCCGAGCGGCGAATAATCTCAAAAACACAAGAGTCTTTAAACTACAGCGCCGCGCCGCAGCGGTGGCAGTATCGGGCGTGGTCGGCGTGGCGGGTTTCGCCGCAGTTGGCGCAGTGGAGGCTGGGGTGGTGCGGGGCGACCCGTCGTTCGCCGGGCGGCTTGCTGGCCGCGGCGGGGCCGGGCTGGTCGCGGATCTTCTCGGCGGCGAGTTCGGCGGAGATCACGCCGGTGGGCACGACAATGAGCGCGTAGCCGAAGAGGATCAGCAGCGAGGCGAGGGCCTGACCGAGTGGGGTTTGGGGCGAGATGTCGCCGTAGCCCACGGTGCTCATGGTGACGATGGCCCAGTACATGCCTTGGGGTATGGAGGTGAAGCCGTTGGCGGGGCCTTCGATGAGGTGCATGGCGGCGCCGACGATGGCGACCGAGCAGACGACGGTGAGCAGGAACACGGCGATCTTGGCCCGGCTGCGCACGAGCGCCGTGCGCAGCGCGACGGCCTCGGTGGCGTAGCGCCCGAGCTTGAGGATGCGGAAGATGCGGAGCATCCGGAGGCCGCGGACGACGGCGAGCTCGTGGGCGCCGGGGAACAGCAACCCGATGAACGACGGCAGGATCGCCAAGAGGTCGACCACGCCGAAGAAGCTTCGCGCGTATTTGGCCGGGCGGGGCGCGCAGAGCAGGCGGGCGACGTACTCGAGCGTGAAGATCGCCGTGAAGACCCACTCGACGGCGTAGAGATATCCGCCGTAGTCGGCTTGGACCGACGGGACGGTTTCGAGGCTCACCGCGACGACGCTGGCGAGGATGACCACGAGCAGGACGAGGTCGAAGGCTCGCCCGGCGCGGGTCTGGGTGCCGAAGATGACGCTCTCGAGCTGGCGCCGCCAGCGGGCGCGGTTGCGCAGGGCCGGGCGGGGCGCATCGGCCTGGGCGTCCGGGGGCGGGTCGGGGTCGGGCATAGGTTGCTAGCCCGCGCGGATGGCGGCGACGACTTGGCGGACGTCCCCGCCGTCGACCTCGGCGCCTTGGGACTTGAGGGTCTTCATGGCGACGCCCATGGCTTGGCCGTCGTTGCCGGCGGCGCGGAGGGCGTCGGCCTGAGGCTCGAGGGCGGCGCGGATCTGGTCGGCCGACCAGGTCTGGGGCAGGAACTCGGCGAGGACCTGGCGCTCCGACTTGGCCTTGTCGGCGACGGGGGAGCCCGGGGCGGCGGCGATGGTTTCGTCCATCGACTTAACCATCCGTTTGAGGACCTTGAAGGCGTCGGGGTCGGCCAGGGTCCCGCCTTTGCGTTCGGTTTCGGCCTGGACGTCGGAGAGGGCGACGCGGAGGATGTCGCGGCGGGCGGTGTCGCGGGCCTTCATGGCGGCGACCATGGCTTGCTTGAGTTCTTGCGCCAAGGGCACGGGCGGTCTCCGGGTCGGGGTTGTCAGGGCGGGTTCCGGGGATGAGTCCGGAGGCGTTTCTGGGGCTTTTCCGGGGCGTTTCCGGGGCGTTTCCGGGGTCTCTTAGGGAAAGGCCGGGGGGTTTGCGGCTGGAGGTCGTTATAGTGCCCGGCCCGACGTACCGCACCCGCCCGTGATGTTGCGCCGCTTCGGCGCCCCGCCCGAGAGAGGCCCGTTATGCAGCTTCAGCAAGCCGTCGCCCTGGTCCAGGCCAAGTTCGCCGCCGAGAGCCAGGAGAAGCTCGACGACCCGGTGCACGACCAGTACCACGGCGCGTTCGACCGTTACCCGTTGGTGATGGAAGTGGCGGTTCAGGCCTTCGCCGACCAGGTGATCCAGCAGAACTACGAGGCGCGGAAGAAGGCGGCGATCGCCCAGGCCCAGAAGCGGGCGGCCGACGCCCAGGCCAACGGCGAAACGCCCGAGGTCGCCGAGGGCGAAGCCAGCGCGGGCGAGGGCGCGGCCGAGACGGGCGAGCTGCCCGACCGTTCGAGCTGAGCCTCGGCGTTACCGGCTGACGATCTGGTAGTAGCGGACATTGTCCTCGATCTCGCGGAACCCGCCGTTGGCGAGGTCGCCGTCGTCGAAGATGCGGTCGACTTGTTCCATGAACGCGTCGTCCTGGGTCGTGCCGGCGCCGGTGAAGACGACGCCCACGGCGGCCTCGTAGCCGCCCACGCCGTTGTTCTCGAAGTCCCACTCCCCGCCGATGGGGGTTTCGGACTCGAAGTCGGCGACGTCGAAGTACTCGCCGAACATCACCGGAGCGTTGCCGGTGCCCGAGTCTTCGAAGTACTCGCCGAAGTCTTGGTAGTAGAGCGCGTTGGCCTGGGCGTAGGCCCGGACGTTGGTGGCGAACGCGCTCTGGCCGGCGCTGGCGGTGGCGCTGGCGAACTGGGGCACGACGATCGCGGCGAGGATGCCGAGGATCGCCACAACGATCAGGATTTCGACGAGGGTGAAGGCGCACGCCGCGGCGCGGCGGGTGCGCTGCCGGGCGCGCGGGCGCACCGAACGGGCGGGGTGTCCTTCTCGCATGCCCCCACCAAACGATTCAACGGCCGGGCGCACCACGCCCAACCGGGCCTGGGGGTCGAGCCGGCGCGAAGCTGTGACGGCTCTGCCGCCTGGGTCGCCGCCTGGGTCGCCGCCTGGGAGCCCCTCCGCAGGAGAAGCCCGTGGCCCGCGCGAACCCGCGTACAACGGAGCCGGACAGCGACCCGGGCCCGGCGCCTCGCGGTCGCCCGGCATCGCGCTGGATGGGCGCATCGGATGGTCTCGCGGGCTTCGCCATGCGCAAACTCAAGGGTCTACTTCGGCGCACTGAAACGCACTCGGGGCGTCCCAGGCGTGGGACCTCGTCTGGCGCTGGGCGCGACCACGGACCTGGCGTGTGGAACCCGCGGGCGTGAATGGGTGACACACGCTTGGCGTGGAGTTATGGTCGCCTCACCGCGTGCGGCGGGCACGCGACCGCGCCCGTGAGTCGCGCCCTATCCGAGTCTCTGTGCATGGCCTTTGTACGACACCGCTGGGTTGTCTTGTTCTGGTTGGGCGCGGCGTGGCTCGTCGCCTCGGGCTGTGCCGTGGCGGGCCCCGCGTCGATCCGCGAGGGTCGGCTGGAGTACAACGAGGCGGTGCAGGTCACGTCGGACCAGGAGCTCTTGCTGAACATCGTGAGGCTGCGGTATCGCGACACGCCGACGATCTTGCAGATCGCGAACATCGCGACGCAGCTCAACCTCGAGGGCCGGCTCAACAGCTCGTGGAACATCTTGTCGGAGGACCGTTTCAGCGTCGGGGCGAACGGCATCTACTACG
>JBCCXV010000104.1:0-7938 GCA_039191195.1 Planctomycetota bacterium | reverse complement strand
CGCCAGGTGACCTCGGTCATGGGCCAGCCGAGCGGGCTGGAGCGGCTTGCGCCCGAGGGCTTCACGGTCGAACGCCAAGAGGTGATTCTGTTCGGCCGGTGCCCCGACTGTGCCGAAAAGGCACAGGAGAAGGTCCAAGATGCCCACCTATAATTACGCCTGCCCGCAGGACGGCCGCGACGTCGCGGTCTTCCACGGCATGAGCAGCCGGCTGTCGATCTGGGGCGAGGTCTGCGACCTCGCGTCCATCGACCCCGGGGCCACGCCCCGCGACACGCCCGTCGAGCGGAAGATCGGCGCGGGCGTCGTGATGGCCCCACGGCCCGATCCGATGTCGGGCGCCGGCGGCAGTGGCTGCGGCGTCCACGGGTGCGGCGACTAGCGGGCCGATACGGGAGCGATCGCGATGCCGGTGTATGTGTACGAAGTCGTGTTGCCCGACGGCGAACCCGGGCAGGTGTTTGAGGTCATGCAGAAGATGACCGACGACGCGCTCACCCATCACCCGACGACCGGCCAGCCGGTCCGCAGGGTGCTGCAGCCGCCCAACATCGGCGGGCACTGGTCGGAAGCCAAGGGCAAGCAGCGGCTGTCGGACGAGAACATCGCCAAGAGCGGTCTGACCAAGTACGTCAAGGCCGGCAACGGCGTCTACGAGAAACGCGCGGGCAAAGGACCCGACACGATCAGCGCGGGCGACAACTAGTCCCCGCGGCCGCCACGCAAGGCGAAGAACAGGAACGACCATGGCGCCATCCACACCCCCCAAACTGCCCGTCACCGTGTTGTCCGGCTTCCTCGGCGCCGGCAAGACCACGCTGCTCAACCACGTGCTGAACAACCGCGAAGACCTGCGGGTCGCGGTGATCGTCAACGACATGTCCGAGGTCAACATCGACGCCTCGCTCGTCCGCGACGGCGGGGCGACGCTCTCGCGCACCGAAGAGAAAATGGTCGAGATGTCCAACGGCTGCATCTGCTGCACCCTGCGCGAAGACCTCATGGTCGAGGTCCGCCAGCTCGCCGAGGAAGGACGCTTCGACCACCTGCTCATCGAGTCGACGGGCATCGGCGAGCCCATGCCGGTGGCGGCGACGTTCTCGTTCCGGGACGAGGAAGACCGGAGCCTCAGCGACGTGGCCGAGGTCGACACGATGGTCACCGTGGTCGACGCCGCGAACTTCCTGCGCGACTACGACAGCCCGCAAAGCCTCAACGACCGCGACATGGGCATGAGCGACGAGGACGAGCGCACCATCGTCGACCTGCTGACCGACCAGATCGAGTTCGCCAACGTCATCGTGATCAACAAGTGCGACCTGGTCTCCCCGGAAGAGGGGGAGAGGCTCGAAGGGATCCTCAAGCAGCTGAACCCCGACGCGCGGCTGGTCCGCACCGAGCGCGGCCGGATCGACGTCAAGTCCGTTGTCGGCGCCGGGCTCTACGACGAGGGCGAAGCCTCGATGATGCCCGGCTGGGCCAAGGAGCTCCAGGGCGACCACACGCCCGAGACCGAGGAGTACGGCATCGGCAGCTTCGTCTACCGCCGGCGCAAGCCGTTCCACCCCAAGCGGCTGCTGGACGCCGTGGGCGCGCGGTTCAAGGGCGTGGTGCGTTCGAAGGGCTACTTGTGGATCGCGTCGCGGCCGCAGTACTGCGGTGTGTGGTCGCAGGCGGGCTTGTCGTTCCAGATGGAGCGGGCGGGTCTTTGGTTCGCCGCCGTCGATCGGGACCAGTGGCCGGACGACCCCGACACCCGCGAATGGATCGACGCGCACTGGGACGACGCCGTCGGCGACTGCCGGCAGGAGATCGTGTTTATCGGCGTGGAGATGGACCGCGCGGACATCGAGGCCAAGCTCGACGCCGCGCTGCTCACCAGCGCCGAGATCGCCGAAGGGCCGAACGCCTGGAGCCGGTACGAAGACCCGATCCCGAGCTGGGAGCTTCCGGAACCCGAGGCGCAGCCCGAGGCGGAAGACGCGCCGGCGTAATGTTCGGGGCACGTCGGGTCAGACGACCGCGCCCGCTGAATCGCGTATCTCTTGCCGCGCCGGGCGCACCAGGATCTTGCGCAACACGGCCAACATCGTCTCGGGCGGGTCGAGGTACGCCGCCGGGGGGCGGTAGTACACGGTCGCGTCGTCGAGCTGCGTGGATCGGCCGGGCGCGCCTTTGAGGGCGAGCATCACCTTCACCGGGTTGCGCGTCGTGAAGATCAGGTCGGGCCCGTCGCGCTTGAGCGTTTCGACCTCGAGCCCGGCCGCGGCGATGCGGAGTTCTTGCAACGCCAGGAACCGTTCGAGGGCCGGGGGCGGTTCGCCGAAGGCGTCGGCCATGGCGGCGGCGACCTTGTCGAGCTCGTCGTGCGTCGCGGCGCGCGACAGCCGGCGGTAGGCGTCGATGCGGTGCTTGTCGGACGGCACGTATCGCTTGGGCACCGAGCCGGCGACGCCGAGTTCGAGGTGCGTGCGGGCGGGCTCGACGGCCGAGGCGTCCTGCAGCTTCCGCGTGGCCTGCTCGAGCAGGTGGCAGTACATCTCGTATCCCACGGCGGCGATGTGCCCGGACTGCTCGGCGCCGAGCAGGTTGCCCGCGCCGCGGATCTCGAGGTCGCGCATGGCGATCTTGAAGCCCGCGCCCAGCATCGAATAGCCCTCGATGGCCTTGAGGCGTTTGACGGCCACCTCGCTGATCGACTGCTGGGGCGGAAGCAACAGGTAGCAGTACGCCCGGTGCTTGCCCCGACCCACCCGGCCGCGTAATTGATGGAGCTCGGCCAGCCCGAACCGGTCGGCGTGGCTGATGAACATCGTGTTGGCGGTCGGGATGTCGATGCCCGACTCGATGATGGTGGTGGACACCAGGATGTCGGCTTCCCGGCGGGTGAAGGCGAGCATGACCTTCTCGAGTTCTCGGGAGCCCATCTGCCCGTGGCCCGTGACGATCTTCGCGCCGGGCGCCAGCCCTTGCAGGTCGTCCGCCAACGTCTTAAGCCCGGCGATGCGGTTGTGGACGAAGTAGACCTGCCCGTCGCGCGCGAGTTCGCGTTGCAGGGCCCGGGCGACCCGGCGGTCGTCCCACGGCGCCACCTCGGTCACGATGGCCCGGCGGTCCACGGGCGCGGTGGTGAGCGAGCTGATGTCGCGCAAACCCACCATCGACATGTGCAGCGTGCGCGGGATGGGCGTAGCGCTGAGCGTGAGCACGTCGGCGGTGAGTCGCAGGCCCAGCAGCTTGTTCTTGTGTTCGACGCCGAAGCGCTGCTCCTCGTCGATGACGACCAGGCCGAGGTCGGCGAAGCGCATCTTGTCGGAGAGCAGCCGGTGCGTGCCGATGAGCACGTCGATCCGGCCGGCCGCGGCGTCGTCCATGATCCTGCGGGCCTGGGCGTCGGTCTTGAACCGGCTGAGGCTCTCGATGCGGAACGGGTACTCGGCCAGGCGGGCTTTGAACGTGCGCTCGTGCTGCTCGACGAGCACCGTCGTGGGCGCGAGCACGGCCGCCTGCTTGCCGAACTCCATGGCCTTGAACACGGCCCGGATGGCGACCTCGGTCTTGCCAAAGCCCACGTCGCCGCAGATGAGACGGTCCATCGGGCGAGACTGGGACATGTCGCGCTTCAAGGCGGACACGGCCGCGAGCTGGTCTTCGGTTTCGTCGAAGGGGAAGGCGGCCTCGAAGTCGCGCTGCCAGGGCGTGTCGGCCGGGTAGGCGATGCCGGGTTGGGTCTGCCGGGCGGCCTGTACGCGCAAGAGCTCGGCCGCGAGGTCTTTGACCGCCTCGGCCACTTGCTTCGTTTGCTGCTTCCAGCGCTTCCCGCCGAGCGAGGACAACGGCGGCTTGCCCTCGAACCCGCCGACGTACTTCTGGATGAGGTCGATCTGGGCCGCGGGCACGTGGAGCAGGGCCTTGTCGGCGAACTCGAGCGTGAGGTGTTCCACGCCTTCGGGCGAATCGCCCTTGCCGGCGCCGGCCTGTTTGCGGCGGAGGGTCTTGAGGCCGGTGAACCGCGCGATGCCGTGCTCGATATGAACCACGTAGTCGCCGGGCTCGAGGTCGAGGAACGCGTCGCCGGCGCCCGGCCCGGTGGCGAGCTTGCGGACCCGCCGGCGCGCGGCGTACCGGTGGAACAGCTCGTGGTGTGGGATGAGCGCCAGCGGCTGGGCCAACTCCGGGTCGTTCCAGACGAAGCCCCGGGTCAGCCGTCCGACCTGCAACTCGATGCGCCCCGCGGCGTCGGGGGCGTGCCCTTGAATGAGCTCGCTTAAGCGGTGACGCTCGGCCTCGACGCCGCAGCGCACGATGGTCTGGTGTTCTTGCGAGAGTTCGCCGAGGTGCTCGACGGCTTCGCCCGCGTCCCTCGGGAAGGCGGGGGCCGGGGCGACGGGGAGTTCAACCGGCGTGACCCGGGCGTCGGCCAGCGAGTACTGGTGGACCGAGACGTGGGGCCGTGCGCCACACTTGGTGAGCACGGTCTTGGCAGCGTAGACGCCGCGCTGCTCGGTGAGGCGTTCGAAGTAGCCGCGGGCCTGCTCGCCGAGCTCGGCCGGCTCGTGCAACACGACGGCGGTGCTGGCGGGCAAGAGATCGATCGGGCACTTGCCCCCCCCGGAAGCCCCGCCCCCGGGAGCCCCGCCCCCGGAAGCCGCGGCCGCGGAGTCCCAGGCCGCGGCGTCTTGGGCGTCGCTTGGACCGGGGGCGAGCACGGGCAACCCGTGCGCGTTGGTGCGGGTGGTGAGGATGGCGGCGGAGTGGAGGCGGAGCGTGGCGCCGAGGCCGTCGTCGTCGATCCGGGCGAGGGTGTCGATCTCGTCGCCGAAGAAGTCGATCCGGAGGGGGCCGATTGGAACGGGCTGGCCTTGATTGCCGGAAGCGTGGCCGGCGGGCGGGTGGATGTCGACGATGCCGCCGCGGGCGGCGAACTCGCCGGGCTGGTCGACGGCGTCGGCTCGCCGATACCCCGCCCGATCGAGCCAGTCGAACAACTTGGCTGGGCTCAGCCGGTCGCCGACGCGGAGGGTCTGGCGGAGTTGCGGGAGGTCGTCGGGCGTGGGCGCCGCCTGCATGAGCGCCTGGATGGGCGCGACCCAGACGTCGGGGTGGTCGCCTTGGGCGATGCGGTCGACGGCGGCGATCCGCTGCGCGATCAGGTCGGCGTGGGCCGACGACTCGCCGGGCAAGACTTCGAGGGCGGGGAAACGGTCGGCGGTGAGGTCGCCGCCGAAGGCTTCGAGGTCGTCGAGGGCGTCGTCGGCTTCGTCGAGGTGGGCGACGACGTACAGCACGCCCCGGCCGAGGCGCTGGGCCAGGGCGCCGGCGATCAGGGCGGCGCTCGAGCCGTGCGATCCGACGGCCGAGGCTTGGCCGGTGGCTTCGACCGCTTCGGTCAGCGCGCGGAGGGGGCGCGACTCTGCCAAGAAACGCAGCCAGGCCGGGCCGGCCGACATCGCGGCGAGTGTAGGGGCGCCGCAAGCCCTTCGGGAGCCTGCGCTGAGCCCTACGGCAACGGCGTGGGCTAGAGTCCTTCGAGCCCGAGGTGGTCTTCGAGCGACCGGATGAACCGCTGGACGCGTCGCGCCTGCCACGCACGGCTTGCATCGGGGTTGCTGTACTTCAAGGCCCGGTACCGGCCATCTTGATACACCTCGAAGAGGTAGCTCACGCCGTCTCGCACGGTGGGGTCGTTTAACAGCCTTCCGTCGGGGAGCGTGGCGATGTCGAGGCGATCAAAGTCTCGCCAAAGCGACTCCGCGACATGCTCTGATTCGCTGCGGACAGCGGCGTCACCATCTGCATCGTTCACGGAATGGAGCGGGTACATGCCGCCGAAACGCTCGACCGTGGCGCCCTGCGGGCCTCGGGCCATGCGCACGGCTTGCCATGGCCTGAGCGCGAAGCCGATCCACACACGCACTTCGTCACCGGCTTGGTGCTCGGGGGGCTGCTCACGCAGGTTCGGCCAACCCGCCTTTTCAGCCATCGGGTCGATCCAGCGAAACGTCGAGTCCACCCAGCAGGCGTCGGGCACGCCATACTCGACCGGCAGCGACGGATCCGTCGCGCACGCCACTAGCCATGGGCCGAGCAGCAAACCGATCAGCAACACACCGCCGTATCGACCGCGCATTGGCCTGGCGCGCTTGCGTCGGGACCTACCGCAACGTACGGATCTTGACATGAGACGCATCCCCTGGACTTATGCATGGTTCGGTAGCGTGGCGACCGCTGACCCGGATGTGATCAGGTCAGCGTTTTCTTGATCGTCGCGGTGAGTTGGACCGGCGGGGTCATGACGCCGGCGGATAGGCCGGCGGGCGGCGCGGTGGCTGGGGCGAGGTCGTCGAACACACGCATCATGGCGGTCTCGTCGCAGGCGTCGTGCTTCGGGCAGTGCACGCAGTCGGCCCAGACCTTCATGGGCAGCTGCGAACGTTCGACCGACTCGAAGCCCAGCTTCTCGAAGAAGGCTTGTTCGTAGGTGAGGGTCATCACCCGGCGGACGCCGAGCGCGTGGGCGTCGTCGAGAACGGCCTGCACGAGCAGCTTGCCCAGGCCTTGGCCGCGGGCTTGCTTGGCGACGGCGAGCGAGACCACCTCGGCCAGGTCGGCCCAGACGATCGACAAGCCGCAGCAACCGATGACGTAAGCTTGATGGTCTCGGATCACCCGGAACGACGGCAGGTGCTCGTACAGCCAAGCCAGGCTCTTGGGCAGCATGAGCCCGAACTCAGCGGAGTCGGCGATGAGGTCGCGGATGGCCGGAACGTCGGCGGCGATCGCGCGTTCGACTGCGGGCGCATCACGAGATGGACTACCGGGTGCCGAGGTCACGGCATGACCTTACCGCTGCGCGGCGGCCTCGCGCAGGGTGGCGGCCACGGCGGCCTCCATCAGCGGCACGGCGGCGGTGTCCATCGCCTGGAGGGCGGCGTGGAAGGCGTCGAGGTCGGTCCGCTCGGCCAGCTCAGCGGTGGGCGGGTCGGTCTGCTGCAGGAAGGCTTCGACCGCGACGATGTGGGTGTCGAGCACGGCGCGAAGGTCGCCCTGCCAGCCGTCGCCGGCCTTGTCGATTTGCCTTTGGATCGAACGCAAATCGAGCGAGGCCGAGTTGCGCAGGGCGACCAACCGATGGGCGGCCATGTCTTGCTTGGCGTGGGCGAAGGACTCGGCTTCGAGGCGGTCGACTTCTTCGCGCGAAAGGCCGTGGCGGGGCGCGACTTGGGTACGGGCGGCCTTGCCGGTGCGTTTTTCGGAGGCGGAGACGGTCAGGACGCCGTTGGCGTCAAGCAGGAACACGACCTCGACTTGCGGGATGCCCGCCGGCATCGGCGGCAGGCCCTTGAGCTCGAAGCGTCCGAGGGCGCGGCAGTCGGCCACGAGTTCGCGCTCGCCCTGATAGACGTTGACTTGCACGGCGGTCTGGTTGTCGGCCGAGGTGGTGAAGGTTTCGACGGCCCGGGCGGGGATGGCGCTGTTGGCGGGGATGAGCTTGGCCATCGCTCCGCCGAGCGTCTCCATGCCCAGGGACAACGGCGTGACGTCGAGGAGCAAACGGTCGCGGCGCAGGCCGGCGAGGATCGAGGCTTGCACGGCGGCGCCGAGGGCGACCACGCGGTCGGGGTCCAGCGCCGTGTAGGGCTCGCGCCCGAAGAACTCGGCCACGGCCCGGCGCACGGCGGGGATGCGCGTCGACCCGCCGACGAGGACCACGCGGTCGATACCAGAAACGTCGAGCTTGGCCGCTTTAAGAGCGCGTCGGCAGGGACCGAGCGTGCGCTGGACCCACGGGGTGATAAGGGTTTCGAGCTGGTCGCGGGTGACGGAGACGGCGTGGTCGGTACCCGCCAGGCCAAGCGTGGCCTTGGCTTGCTTCTCTTGCGAGAGCTGGATCTTGATGCGCTCGGCGTGCTGACGGAGCGATTGGCGGGCGGCGGG
>JBCCXV010000103.1:0-7938 GCA_039191195.1 Planctomycetota bacterium | reverse complement strand
GAAGATCCCCTGCGCCGTTTCGGGACGCAGATAAGCCTTGGCGTCGTCGTTGCGGATCGCGCCGACGAACGTCTCGAACATCAGGTTGAACTCGCGCGGCTCGGTCAGCGTGCCGGGCTTCGTCGCGTCGGGGCCCAAAACCGCGCCGCGGCCAGCCCCATCGAGTTCGAGAAAGGATGTACCCGGCTCGTCGGCCAGACCGCCAAGCTTCTTGGCGCGCTTGCCGGCCGCTTCGCGCGCCTCCTGCTCCGCAGAGCCGACCGTCACCACGCGGCCCTTGCCCGCGGCGAACACCCAAAGATGATCCGCCCGGTAGCGCTTCTTGCTCTCGGTGCAGTCGACCATCGGGTCGCTGAACCCGCCCACGTGACCGCTGGCGACCCAGGTCTTGGGGTTCTGGATGATCGACGAGTCGAGCCCGACCATCTGGATCGGCTCGCCGTCTGGACCGATCGGCGGGCACTGGACGTTGCAACGCCACCACCAGTCGCGGATCGCGTTCTTGAGCTCGATGCCCAGCGGGCCGTAGTCCCAGAACCCGTTGAGCCCGCCGTAGACCTCGCTGGCCGGGTACACGAAGCCGCGCCGCTTGCACAGCGACACCAGCTCTTCCATCGACTTGTCCGCCGGGTCCACACGCGGGACTTGGGATTCCGGGGCCGCCACGGGCTCACTCATCACACCATCCGCCTTCGGGCCCGAATCACGGCCCAACCGGGTCAACGCATCGCCTCGGCCCGGGCCGACTCGCTTCCACGAGGCGGCATCGCGCACCGACACCCCGCAGAACCCCTCCGCGGGACGGGGAGTCTACCGCCCCGCGACACCCGCCCCACCTGGTCTCTTCGGCGCCGGCCGACCCCCGCCCGGGGCCCCGCGGTTGTCGCGGTTGTAGCCCCGACAGAGGCGGCGAGGCGACACGCCAAGCCGTAGCGCCAGCAGAACGCCCCAGTCGCGCAGCGCTTGCCGGACGATCCCATGACGCAAAAACCGCCTGGCGCTGGTCACGGCCGTGCCCCGAGCGAGCCCGATCGCCCGCCGGCCGAATTGCGCCCGCAAGCGCCGGCAGAGCAGCACGTCTTCCAGGATCGGTGGATCGGGAACCCCGCCAATCGCCCGCAACGCCTCGGCCCGCACGAACAGGCACTGGTCGCCGAAGTGCACCCCGCTGATCCGATACCGAACCCGGTTGGCGTAGGTCACGGCCCGCAGCGTCCGGCGGGCCCACCAGCCCACGCCCGAGCGGTCCAGCCGGAACTCGAACGCCCCGGCCACCCGGCCCGGCTCGTCCAGCACCCGCCGCATCCACGACAGCGCATCGCTCGGCGGGGCCGTGTCCGCGTGCACGAACCAGACCACGCCCGGCGGGTCCGCGGCCCGCATCCACCAAGACTCCCCCGCCCGAAGTGCACCGCCACGGCCCGCGTCGCGCGCCACGCCGATTACGCCCAGCCCCAAGCCTCCGGCGACCTCGGGCGTGCCGTCATCCGACGCACAGTCCGCCACCACGACCCCCGACGCCGGAACGCCGATCTCGCGCAAACGCTGGGCGAGCGCGGGAAGCGCGGCCGCCTCATTCAGCGTCGGCACGACCACGCCAACGGCGGTGCTCATCGGGCCGGCCGCTTCTGATTGATCGACCAGTCGTACGGGAGAGACGACACCCGGCCGCTCCGCGCGGCCTCGAGCGCACGCGCCTTGCGCGGGTCCCCCTCATCGACATACCGCTCGATCACGCCGGCGAGACCACCCCAGTCGTCGAAATCGCCCGCGTACCAAGCAAACAAGAACGACGCCCGCACCCGGCCATCGTCGTCCACCACCAGGCCGTCGTCCTGCATAAGCCACCGCCGACCCAAGCCGTCGAGCTGCGCATCAAGCCGCGCCGGATCGAACGGCTCGGCCAGCAACGGCGGGCACGAGACCGCCCCGCACACCAGCGCGAAATGGATGCGCGGGTCGTCGAACCGCCCGCGGACGATGCCGTGCTCCAGATCGTCGAGCGAGCGGGCCCGGCCGTCGACCACGAACCTGCGAGTGCTGAACCACGTGAGCCAAGCCACGTCGCGATCCGGGTCGCCATCGCCGGCGCCCTCGTCGAGCCACAACCGCAGCATCGCCGCGTTGTACGCATTCAGGTAGTAGGCCAGCCGCGCATCGGTGCCGGCGAACCGCTCGGGCGTCGTCTCGGGGCCGAAACGGGCGAGCGCGTCGAGGTACATGTCGAGCCGCCCTTCCAGACGGCCCGGGAGCACGGCGTAATCGACCAGACCCGACTCCCGCTCGACCGCCGCGGCCAACACCTCGGCGTACGGCTCCACCGAATACGCGGCCAGCCGGCGATCCGGCGGGACAACCACCGCACGCGTGCAACCACCCGACAGGTTCGCGCCCAAGCCGCACGCAAGCGCGACGCCCCACGCCACAGCGCTACGGCCCCATCGCGGGGGGCAGCGCCAACGGAATGGACACGCGCACGGCGCCATACCAGAACAACCCTACGTCGGGCCGTCCTATTCGAGCGGCTTCTCGAGCCGCGCCTGGTCGTGGGTTAACGAGCCGAGCGGACGATCAGTCCATCGCCAGCCGGGCGCCGGCCGGCAGGCCTTCTTCGCGCCGGACGCGCTTGGCGCCCCAGCCGCGCAACGCCAGCCGCAGCCAGCTCGCCACGCCCACGAGAACCGCCAACAGCAGAACCAGCAAGAAGCTGCCCGCAATGGCGATGCGCGCCGCGACAAACGGTGTTGTAAACCACAGCAGGCCGATCGCCCAGGGCGTGGTCAGCACGCTCAGCAGCACGCCGGCAAAGAACCACGTCCGCACGCGCACACGCCGCGTCGGGGCGCAGGAGTCGATATCGGACACTTCTCGTTCGATCGCTTCGGTACGGGTCATCGCAAAGGGTCCTTCGTTCGCCTTACGCACCGCCTCGGGGCGATAGGACGGACCAGCATCCGCTGGGCCGAGCCAAGGGGGATCGCGTTGTGCAAGGCAAGGGGGAAGCAGCGCTTCCGGTGGCGGGAACCCGGCGTGCGAAACATCACGCCGGGCCGATGTGGTGGGTGTGGCCCCGAGTCCCCCCCGAGGCCGCAGGCACTGTAGTCATCGGGCCGGCCGACGCAATCCCCTTGAAAGAGTTTTTTGTAAGACCCGCGCAACCGCCGTCACCGAGCCGACGCCCTCCGCAGCCGGTCGTTGATGGCCCGACCGAGCCCTCGCTCCGGCGCCGCTACGACCACAATGCGCACGAGCCCCAAACCGTCGAGGTCGCGCATCGCCGCGAATAGCACCGCCGCCGAGGCCCGCAGGTCGTCGCCGACGCGAAGCCGGCGGGACACGGCAAAGCCCGCCGCCAGGTCGGCCGCGCGACCACCCTCGTCATCCAACAAGCCCGGCGCCAACAGGCCGACCCGACCCTCCGGGCCTCCCAAGAACGTCCGGGAAGCCTCTACGGCCGCCTCCCATGTCTCGACGAGCCGCATCGGCGTGCGCGGCGCGTAGTGCCTGTCGAGCATGCCCGGCGCCGCCGGGCGCGAACCGCCAGACCGCACCGTCGGCGCATCACCCAGCACCTCGCCCAGCTGCTCGAGCGTCACCGCGCCCAGCCGGAGCACAACGGGGGCGCCGCCTTCCTCGAAACCCACGACCGTCGATTCAAGCCCGTGCTCGCAAGGGCCGCCGTCGAGGACGACATCCACCGCGTCGCCCAGTTCGGCCCGCACCGCTTCGGCCGTGGTCGGGCTGATCGACCCGAAACGATTCGCCGACGGCGCCGCAAGCGGGACCCCCGCCCCCTCGATCAGCCGCCGCGCGACCCCGCCCGACGGGCACCGCACCGCGACCGTGTCCAGGCCCGATGTCGCCAGCTCCGCGACCCCCGGAAGCCCCGCCCCGGCGGCCGCCCTTGGCAACACCAACGTCAAAGGCCCCGGCCAGAACGCCTCGACCAGTCGCTGAGCAGCCACCGGCCACTCGCCTTGGGTGATCGAGCCGGCCATCGCGCGATCGGCCACATGCGCAATCAGCGGATCGAAGCTCGGCCGGGCCTTCACCTCGAAAACCCTGGCGACGGCCTGCCCGTTCGTCGCGTCGCACGCCAGGCCGTACACCGTCTCGGTGGGCATGCCCACCACCCCGCCGGCACGGATCACGTCGACGGCGCGTGCGATGTCTTGCGGTGTCACCGTCACCTCACCCCAGCCCCACCGCTGCGCGTGCGGCGTCCACCAGCCGCTGCGCCTCGGCCTCTGTCGGCGCCTCGGCGATCACGCGCACGATGGGCTCGGTATTGCTCGGCCGAACGTGCAACCAAGCCTGCGGCCAATCGAGACGCACGCCGTCCTGCGCGTCAACCTTCGCATCCGCGAACGCCTCGGGCAGCTTCTCGCCCAGCACCGCGACGACCGCCGGATCGACCGGCGCCTTGTCCTTCACGATCGCGTAGGCCGGGATCGCCGCCGCGAGGCTCGAGAGCGTCGCCCCCGTCTGCGCGAGCATTTCGCAGATCAGGGCCATGCCGACCAGCGAGTCGCGGATCTGGCCGACCGGGCTCCAGATGATGCCGCCGTTGCCCTCGCCGCCGAGCTCGCAGCCGCGTTCGCGCATCGCCGAGGCCACGTTGGCTTCGCCCACGGCCGTGCGCACCACGGAACCCCCCACCCGCGCCGCCACGTCGTCGACCATCCGGCTGGTCGAGAGGTTCGCCGCCGCCGAACCGCCCTCGGCCAGCTTGTGCGACACGCACAGCGCCAGCGTGTACTCCTCACCCAGGTAGCGCCCACCCTCATCCACAATCGCTAAGCGGTCCGCGTCCGGGTCTTGCGCAAACCCGGCGTGCGCGTCGGCGCCCGCCATCGCTTTGCACAGGCCCTCGAGGTTGGCCGCCGTCGGCTCGGGCGTGTGCGGGAACACGCCCGTGGGCTCGGCGTGCATCGAGACCATCTCCACCCCCAGCGCCTCGAGCAGCAGCCGCGCCTCGAGCCCGCCGGCGCCGCAAACCGAGTCCACCACGACCCGCAACCCCGCCGAGCGCACCAGGTCCACGTCGATGTGCGCCAGCACCGCCTGGGCGTGCCACGCAGCGCCGCCATCAAATCGCCACGACCGGCCGCAGCCGTCGGCCGAAACCCGGTCGATCCGACCCTCTTGAAAGCGCGAGATCAACTCGGCCGACTCGTGCGCCGGGGGCGAAGACCCGTCGGCCCGCACCGGCTTGAGCCCATTCCACGGGCCCGGGTTATGGCTGGCCGTCACCACCAGCGCCCCGGCCGCGCCCAGCCGCTTGGCCGCCACGCCGACGCCCGGCGTCGAGAGCACGCCCAGCCGAACGACATCACAACCCGCGCCCATCAGCCCCGCCGCCGCCGCGTCCGAAAGCGCTTCGCCCGACCGCCGGCTGTCCCGCCCCAGCGCCACGACCGGCCGGCCACCCGGGGTCGGCGCCGCCCCGCCCCCGCCGGCCTTCACCCACGAGCCGAACGCCCCGCCGAACCGCGCGGCGTCCTCCGCGTGCAGCGAGCCGCCCACGATGCCCCGCAGCCCGCTGACGCTGAGCATCAGCGGGTCCTTCGAGCCAGATTCCGCTGCCGTCATGCCGAGCCGCCTTCCGCTGCGTGCGAAACGCACAACCTACCCCCGGCCCCGGCCACCGGAAAGGGCCCCGCAAACGCCCCCGGAAACGCGCCCGGGAACGCCGCGAGTGGGAGTCCCGCCGCCGCGCGACGCATACAGTGCACCGCTATGACCACCACCGCCCCCGCCTCCACGCGCACGCTCCGCCTCGGCCACAGCCCCGACCCCGACGACGCCTTCATGTGGTGGCCCCTGGCCGACTTCGTCGGGCCCGACGGCGCCCGCTACACCCCGCAGATCGACGCCGGCCCGTACCGCTTCGAGCACGTCCTCGAAGACATCGAATCCCTCAACCAGCGGTGCGAGCGCGCCGAGCTCGAGATCACCGCGCTATCCATCCACCAGTACCCCTTCGTCGCCGACCGCTACGCCCTCACCGCCTGCGGGTCCTCCATGGGCGACGGCTACGGCCCGATGCTCGTCGCCAAGCCCGGCAAGCTCACCCCGACCGGCGCCGAGCCCCAGCCCAACCCCGCAGCGCTCGACGACCCCGACCAGCTCAAGGGCCTGCGCATCGCCATCCCGGGCCAGCGCACCACGGCGTTCCTCACCTTCCAACTGCTGCTACGCGACTACGGCCTTTCGGTGGACGACCTCCACGTCGACTTCGTGCCCTTCGACCAGGTGCTCGAACGCGTCGCCAGCGACGACTTCGACGCCGGCGTGATCATCCATGAGGGCCAGCTCACCTGGGCCGAGCACGGCGTCGTCCCGGCGGTCGACCTCGGCGCCTGGTGGAAGGCCACCCGCGGGCTCCCGCTGCCCCTGGGCGGCAACGCCATCCGCCGCGACCTCGCCGACCACCTCCAGCCCATCTGCCAAGTCCTCAAGCGTTCGATCGACTTCGCCCTGGAGAACCGCGAAGACGCCATCCGCTTCGCCCTCCAATACGGCCGGGGCCTCGACGCCCAGACCGCCGACCAGTTTGTGGGCATGTACGTCAACCGCTGGACGCTGGACTACGGGCCCGTCGGCCGGCAAGCCGTGCAGCAACTGCTCACCGAAGCCGTCGACGCCGGCCTCGTGCCCGCCCTGCCCGATGTCGGCCTGAACTTCATCGCCGCCGAGTAGCCACGCGCCGGGCCGCAAGGCCGAGTAGCTTGCGCGCGTGACGGATCACGCCTCGCTTGCGACCCAGACGCCCCGGGGCCGGCCCCGCAGCCCGACCACGCTGCTGTACGTCGTCGGCGTGATCTCTGCGCTCTCGTTCGTGGTCCAGGCCGGCTTCGCGCCCCTGCGCGGCTCCGAAGGACGCTACGCCGAAGCCGCCCGGGCCATGGCCGAGTCCGACACGCTCCGCCAATGGATCGCGCCGCTCTGGCGCGGGCAGGTCCACGTCACCAAGCCGCCGCTGGCCTACTGGCCCCAAGCCGTGTCGATCCGCGTGTTTGGGCCGACCGAGTTCGCCGTGCGCCTGCCGGCGGCGCTATCGGTCATCGCCCTGGCGGTGCTCACGGCGTTCTGGGCCGCCTACGGCCCGGCGAACCACCGCAGGCCAACCCGCCGGCGCCGTCTCGCCGCGTTCGCCGGCGCCATGATGCTCAGCACGCCGCTGGTCCAGGCCGTCGGACGCATGGGCATCACCGACGCGCCCTTTGCCCTGTGCTGGACCGCCGCCCTGGTCGCCGGCCACGCCGCGGCGCGAGCCGTGCTGCCTACACAGCGCAAGCACGCCCGTCGGGCGCTGTGGACCTGCATCGCCTTGGCCGTGCTTATTAAGGGACACGCCGGCCTGCTCCCGGTCGCCATCCTGGTCGGCTGGCTCTGGCGCGCCGGCGACTCGACCGGCCTGCGACGTCTCAAGATCCCGATCGGCCTGCCCCTGGCCGTTGTCCCGCTGATCGCGTGGGCCATCGCCGTCGCCCAGCTCGAACCGCAGGCCTGGCAGATCTGGAAGGACCAGACCTTCGGCCGGCTCACCGCCGAGGCCGACCACGCCCAAGCCTGGTGGTTCTTCCTGCCCGTCGCCCTGGCCGGCCTGTTCCCGGCCACCGGCATGCTGCACCTGGCCGCTTGGAGCCGACGCGAACAGCTCCGCCGCGAGGGCTACCTCCAGCACGACCAGCGGGCTTCCATCGAAGGCCTGGGCGCCTGGGCCGTCTTCTTGCCGCTGGTGGTCTTCTCGATTCAGTCCGGCAAGCTGATGAGCTACCTGCTGCCGCTTGCGCCCCCCGCGGCGGTGCTTGCCTCGCTCGCCCTCGGCCGGTGGCTGGAATACGCCAAGTCGCCCGACGCGCCGTCGCTGCCGCCGCGGTCGCCCATCGCGAGCCTGGCCCTGGGCACCGCCGCCGCCGCCATCGCCGTCGT
>JBCCXV010000102.1:0-7948 GCA_039191195.1 Planctomycetota bacterium | reverse complement strand
GTCGGCGGGGTCGCCGAGCAGTTCGAAGACCACCGCCACGGCCGCCTAGTCGATCCCAGCTCGCCCCAAGACCTCGCCGACGCCATCGCTCAGCTCGCCACAGACGCCGGCATGCGCAAACGCATGTCCGCCGCCGCCCGAGCGCTCGCCGAGCACCGCTACGCCACGCCCGACATGGTCGCGCGCACCCTCGCTTGGTACGCCCAGGCCCACGCCGCGTTCTCGCAAAGCCAAGAAGGAACCGCCTCGTGATCCGCAGGCTCTGGTTCGACGTCACCGATACCCGCCTGAAGGGCGTGCGCGGCGGCATCGGCCGGGTCGTCGGACGCTTCGCACAAGCCTTCCTCAACGCCAACGCCATCGACAGCGTCGAGACCCTCTGCGTCGCCCGCGTCGGCCGAACCTGGCGGCGCGTCCACCACCCCCTCACCGGCGCCTTCCCCGCATCTCCGCGACACCACCCGCCCGCTCCGACCGCAACGCCGTCCGCTAGCCGTGCGCCATCCCCCGAGCCGGGCCTGACGAACCGCCTGGCCTACGCCCTGCGCGAACACTGGCACGGACGCGGCCTCCCGCACCTCACCCCCGCCCCCGGCGACGCGCTGGTCCTCCTCGACGGCCACTGGCGCCCCGAGCTCTGGCCGGCCGCCTTGGCCTTCCAACGCCTCGGAGGAAGCCTGATCCCGGGGGTCCACGACCTCATCGCCCTCGACCACCCCGACACCTGCGACCCCCTCACCGCCGCCCGCCTCCGCGCCTGGCTCTCACGCGCCGCCCAGCACGCCGACGCCTTCGCCTGCGTCAGCCGGGCCACCGCCGACCGTCTCCAGAACCATCTCGACTCTACGAGACCAAAACCCGCGGGCCCGCGCCCCATCCTCGTCACGCCGCCCGGCTGCGACCCGCCAACCTCCGCGCCAAGCGCACCACGCCCGCAAACCTCCGTCGCTCCCAAGCGTCTCCTCATCGTCGGCGCCCTCGAACCGCGCAAGAACCACGCCGTCCTCTGCGACGCCTGCGAGCACCTCTGGGACGAAGGCCACGACCTCCAGCTCACCGTCGTCGGACGGCCCGGCTGGCGCTGCGACGCCATCACCGACCGCCTTCAATCCCTCCTCCACGCCGGCCGGCCCCTGCGCTGGCTCCAAGACGCCGACGACGCCGCGCTCGAAAACGCCTACGCCAGCGCCGACGCGCTAGTCATCCCGTCGCTAGACGAAGGCTTCGGCCTGCCCGCGGTCGAGGCGCTCACCCGCGGCCTGTCGGTCATCGCCAGCGACATCCCCGCCTTGCGCGAGGCCACCCAAGGCAGGGCCCGCTTCCTGCCGCCGCAAGACACCGCCGCCTGGATCGACGCGTTGCGCCAGCCCGTTTCCCCTGTGCAAGGCTTCACCTGGCCCACCTGGGACCAAGCCGCCGCCGATCTCGTGCGCAGCGTCCATAGCGCCTTCGACCAGCAGGGCGGTTAATCCGTAGCCCTCCCACTTCGGTCCAGTTGAACCACTCAGCCCAGCCCCAGCGCTCGCAGCACCCGCCTCGCCTGCCGCTCCGGCGTAAACCGCGCGGCCCGCCCCCGCCCGGCCTCCGCCAATCGCGCACGCAGACCCGCATCCCCCAGCAGCGGCGCCAAGCCCTCCACCCACGCACCCTGATCCCGCGGGTCGATCGTTACCGCCGCCGAACCCACCGCTTCGGCCAGGCCCGACCCCGTCGCGCACGCCACCGCCACGCCACGCGCCATCGACTCCACCGCCGGCAGACCAAACCCCTCCGCCAACGACGGCAGCACCACCGCCGACGCCCGCGCGTACCAGGCCTCCAGCTCGTCCTCGCTCACCCCGCCCGCAAAGCAGACCGCATCCGCACCCAGCCCCAACCGCTGGGCTTCCTGCTCCGCCTCCGGATACCGCGGGTCGGCCGGCCCCACCACCGCCAGCCGCGCCGCCACGCCACGTTCACGCAGCTCGTGCACCACCCGCACCAGCATCGGCACGTTCTTGTACGGGTCTCGACGGCCGACATACAGCAGCCACGCCGGCTCTTGCTCTGCCCGACGAACCCCAACCCCTTCCGGGGGCGCGACCGCGTTGCCCACGACGGCCAACTTGCTTCCGCGCACGCCCGCCACCCGCGCCAGCGTCCGCGCCGAGTGCCGCGACACCGTCAGCACCCGATCAGCCCGCAATCCTTGCATCCAAAGCCAGCCCCGCCAGAGCCCCGGGATGCGCGACTTCTTCGAACCCCGCAGGTGCGCCGCCTGCGTCACCGGGATCGCGTCGTGGATCACCGTCGCCCGCTGAAACCGCCCCCACACCGGCGAAAACGCGTCCGGCGTCAACAGCCAATCTCCGCCGACGCCTTCCACCGCACGCACCACCGACGGCCAACCCTTGGGCGAATGAAAAGCTCCCGCCACCTCCAGAACGTCTGCGCCGAGCCCCGCCACGCCCTCCGCCACCGCCTCGGGCCACTCCGCCTTGGGGTCGCGCAGCACCACCCAATCCATACGCCCGGCGGCGTCCAGCCTCGACAAACCACAAAACAGGTTGCCCGTCCACCGCGCCACGCCCGTCGGCCGGGCGCCCAAACACCGCCCGTCGATCACCACCCGGGCCCTAGCCAAGCGGGACCTCGACCGGCGAAGCCTCAGGCTCGGGCCGCGGCAACCCCAAGAAGTTCGCCAGCAGCAACGGGCCCTCCAGCGTCATGAAACTCTCCGGGTGGAACTGCACGCCCTCCAGCGGCGCATCCCGGCCCGCCCCGAGCGCCCCGGCCCGGGCCCGCAGGCCCATCACGACCTTCCGGCCGTCGTCCTCGCACCACGCCGACGTCTCGAACCGGCCGTCATCAAACGTCTCGGCGGTGATCACCAGGCTGTGGTAGCGCGTGGCGACGAAGGGGTTCGACAGCCCCTCGAAGATCGTCTTCCCGTCGTGGGCAATGGCGCTCGTCTTGCCGTGCATCAGCTTCGCGTGCCGGGCCACCGTCATCCCGAACACCTGCCCGATCGACTGATGCCCCAGGCACACGCCCAGCAACGGCACGCGCCCGGCCAACTCGTCGATCGCCGCGCAGCTCACCCCCGCCTCGCTCGGCGTGCACGGCCCCGGGCTCACGATCACGTGCGACGGCGACAGCCGCGCCGCCTCCGCCGCCGAGATCTTGTCGTTCCGCTCCACCCGCAGGTCGGGCTCGGGCTTGCCCTGACGCACATAGAGCTCGCCGATCCGCTGCACCAGGTTGTAGGTGAAGCTGTCGTAGTTATCGATGACCAGGATCACGCCGAGATGCTACACGCACCCTCGCCGGGGTTCTCCGGCCGCCCTCGGCTTAGACGTACCGTCGGCGAAACAACCCGGCTAGACATCCCGGGATCAGGCCCGCGAGCAGCCACAAGTATGGTGCGGGCGCTATCGGGATCGACAGCAAAACCCCGATCAGCGCGCCGCGGGTCCATAGCCCGTCGAGTTCGTCCGACAGCCACCGGCTGAGCGCCGCGAGCAGCAGGCTGCAGCAGGCGAACATCCACAGGTAAAAGAAAGCCACGCTCGCAGGCCAAAACGCCAGCAGGCCGGCGAGGCCCCCCAGCACCTCGTGCAACGCACGGGGCAGCACGCGCGGCAGCCACGTATCGACGACCACTTGGCATACCGCCAAGCCGCCGAGGTAGCAGGCGAGGAAGCACCCCCAGGCCCACTCGGTGGCGTGGCCGGACTCCCAGGCGGGCGTATCGGGCTCGCTGCGATACGTCTTCTTGTCGCGCGGGTCGTAGGCCCGTTCGCACGACAGGCACCGCCCGGGCTCCCACGTCACGGGAAAGATCGCCTTGCCGCAGCCCCGGCAGAACATGCGCTGCGTCGGGTAAGCCGGCTGCGTGGGGTCGTAGTCGCGCGCTTCCGTGGCTTGGTTCATCACGGCGGCTCCACCCGAGAGGGCCTCTGGCAGCCCCATGTTAGAAGCGGGCTGCTTTCACACCACCCGCCGCCGGACCAGCCCCGCGAACAGCCCCGGCAGCCCGCCCAGCACCCAGAACACCCAGTACGGCTCCCCCGGCGGCGCAAACACCATCGGCGTCGCGAGCACCAACCCGCAAACCAGCCCCGCCCCCAGCAACGGCATCAACTGATCGCCCAGCCGTTCACCCAGCGAAACAATCGCCATATAGCACGCGATGCCAATCCACGGCAGGATCATGAGCACCTGGAACGTCGATAGCACCGTTGCCGCCGCGGCCTGGGCCCGGTTGCCCGCCATCCCCCCCGAGCCGTACAGCGCCGTGCTCCCGCGCAGCACCGACACGCAGAGCCACACCCCCGGCACGTACCACAGCACCAGCCCGATCCGCGCGTAGGGCGTCGCCGTCGACCACAGCGTCTTCCGCTCGGGCGCGTCGTACGTGAACGTCCGGGCGTCTTGCGGGTTGTAGGGCCGCCCGCAACGAGGACACTCGGCCGCGTCGGTCATCAACGCTTCCAGCCGTTGACCGCAGCCCCGGCAGTACATCGGGGCGCCACGCTCGAACGCCGTGCTCTCCGCCGGCGACCGCGGCGCCGTGTGATCCAGCGCCGAAGGCATCTCGGTGATGTCGTGAACCGGCGCGTCGTGCGCCGGCGCGGGCGCCATGATGTCGTAGGGCTGCGACGCGGTCGGCGCGGATGCCGCGGGGGCCCTGCGCGGCGCCCCCAACCCCGGCGGCGGCGGGGCGGCGTCGGGCCCCGGCGCCCGGTCCGGCTGCGCGTCCGACAAACGCGACAACGCCGACGCACGCTCGGCGCGGCTCGTCGGCCGACGCGGCGGGTCCGGCGGCGGGTTCGACTGCGGGTTAGACGGGCGCCCGGACACCCCACCAGCCTAGCCGCGACCGCCCACAATCCAAGCTCAGTTCGCCACGATGTTCACCAACTTCTTCGGCACCACCACGACCTTGCGGATCGTCTTGCCCTCGAGGTGCGCCGCCACGTTCGGCTCGGCCTTGGCCAGGGCCTCCACCGCCTCCCGGTCCGCGTCGGCCGGCGCCGTGACCTTCGCCCGCAGCTTGCCGTTCACCTGCACCGGCAGCTCGACCGTGTCGTCCACCAGCAGCGCGGGGTCGTACGCCGGCCAATCCGCGTCGGCGATCGACGTCGTATGGCCCAGCCTCTCCCACAACTCTTCGCATACGTGCGGCGCCATCGGCGCCAGCATCCGCAGCACGTCTTCCACGCACGCCCGCGGCGCCTTGTCCAACGGCGTCAGCGTGTTGTTGAACTCAATCAACGCCGCGATCGCCACGTTGAACGCCATCGGCTCCATCGCCTCGGTCACCCGGTGGATCGTCTTGTGCAGGCCGCGCAGCAGCCCGCCCTCGGGCGCCTCTTCGGTCAGGCGGAGATCGCCCGTCTCGACATCGACCACCCGCCGCCAAACCCGCTGCAGGAACCGGTGCACGCCGACGATGTCTTTGGTGCTCCAGGGTTTGCTCTGGTCCAGCGGGCCCAGATACATCTCATAGAGACGCAAGCTGTCGGCGCCGTACTCCGCGCAGACCTCGTCCGGCGACACGGCGTTCTTCAGGCTCTTGCCCATCTTCCCGTAGCGCTCGGTCACCGGCCGACCTTCGTACGCAAACGACACCCCCGACTCGCCCTGGTGCTCGTACGCCGGGCGCCCCTCGCTCGTCACCACCTCCGCCGCCGGCACGCGCACCCCGCGGTCGTCTTCGTAGTAGTACGCCTGGATGTAGCCCTGGTTGAACAGCTTCGCGAACGGCTCGGGCGTCGACGCGTGCCCCAAGTCGAACAGCACCTTGTGCCAGAACCGCGCGTACAGCAGGTGCAGCACCGCGTGCTCCACCCCGCCCACGTACAGATCGACCCCGCCGGGCGTGTCCTCGCCGTCACCCTTTCCAGGGGCGGGGGCCATCCAGTAGCGCTCGACGTCGGGATCGACCAGCGCCTCCCGGTTGGTCGGGTCCAGGAAACGCAAGTAGTACCAGCAGCTGCCGGCCCACTGCGGCATCGTGTTGGTTTCGCGGGCGTAGCGCTTGCCGTCGAGCTCGACGAACCGCCACGACTCCGGCGCCCTCCCCAAAGGCGGCCTCGGCGGCGCGTCCGGATCATCGCTGCCATGCGGCTTGAAGTCGTCCATGTGCGGGTGCTCGACCGGCAGGTCCGCCGCATCGACACCCCGCACCACGCCCGTCGGCTCGCCGGCCTCATCCAGCTCGTGCAGGATCGGGAACGGCTCGCCCCAGTACCGTTGACGGCTAAACAGCCAGTCGCGCAGCTTGTACTGCACCTTGCCCTTGCCAAACCCGCGCGACTCCAGCCAGTCGATCATCTTGGCCTTGGCCTCGGTCACCCGCAGCCCGTCGAGCGACACCTCGTCGTTGGCCGAGTGCACCGCAACCCCGTCGCCCACGAACGCCTTGGCCTGCACGTCGTGCTCGCGGTCGCCACGGATCACCTCAACGATGTCGATGCCGTGCTTCACGGCGAAGTCGTGGTCGCGCTGGTCGTGCGCCGGCACCGCCATGATCGCCCCGGTCCCGTAGCCCATCAGCACGTAGTCGGCGGCGTACACCGGGATCGGCTGCCCCGTCGCCGGGTTCACCGCGTACCCGCCGGTGAACACGCCCGTCTTCTCGCCGGCGTCTTCGCGTCGATCCCGATCCGTCTTCGCCGCCGCCTGCGCGACGTAAGCCTCGACCTCGCCCCGTTGCGCAATGGACGTGAGCGCCGCCACCATCGGGTGCTCCGGCGCCAGCACCATGAACGTCGCGCCAAACAGCGTGTCCGGCCGGGTCGTGAACACCCGGATCGACTCGTCATCGGTCGCGCGGTCGCTCGGCGGGCCGTCCACCGCCTCGGCCGCCACCGGGAAGTCCACCTCGGCGCCCCGGCTCTTGCCGATCCAGTCCCGCTGCAACTTCTTGATCGACTCCGGCCAGTCCACGCCGTCCAGGTCGTCGCCCAGACGGTCGGCGTACGCCGTGATCCGCAGCATCCACTGCGTCAGCGGGCGCTTGAACACCGGGTAGTTGCCGCGCTCCGAGCGACCGTCGGCCGTCACCTCTTCGTTGGCCAGCACCGTGCCCAGCTGCGGGCACCAGTTCACCTCGGCGTCGGCTCGGAACGCCAGGCGGTATTCGTCCAGCAGCCGCCGCTGCTGATCCGGGTCGAGCTCGTGCCACTTGCGAATCGTCGGGTTGCCGATGCCGGCGATCGACTCCAGGTCTTCGGTGTTGCCCGACCAGATCAGCTCGCCGTCCAGGCCGACGTAGTAGTCCTCGCCCTCCAGCTTCAGCCGCAGCTGCTCGATCGGCAGCGCCTTCTTCTGCACCGGGTCGAAGTAGCTCCCGTACAGCTGCAGGAACACCCACTGCGTCCAGCGGTAGTAGCCCGTGTCGGTCGTCGCGAGCTGCCGCGACCAGTCGTACCCCAGCCCCAGACGCTTGAGCTGGCTCACCATGTTCGCGATGTTCTGCTCGGTCGTGACCCGCGGGTGCACGTTGTGCTCCACGGCGAACTGCTCGGCCGGCAGCCCGAACGCGTCGAACCCCATCGGGTGCAGCACGTGGAAGCCCCGCATCCGCTTGTACCGCCCGACGATGTCCGTCGCGATGTACCCCAGCGGGTGGCCCACGTGCAGCCCCACGCCCGACGGATAAGGGAACATGTCCAGCACGTAGAACTTGGGCTTGGCCGGGTCGAAGCCCCACTCGGCCGGCTCCCCGGGGTTCGCCACGCGGAACGTGTCGCGCTCCTCCCAGGCGGCCCGCCACTTCGCCTCCACCGACGCGGGGTCGTAGGCGTAAGCCGGGGATTCAGGCGTCGATCCAGGCACGGCGGGAGCAGGCTCGTTCATGACCCCGGCAGCATAGCTCCGCCCGGGACAAGGCCCCGGACACGCGCCTCAGTGGTTCGCGTGGCGGACCCCCAGTGCGCCCACCGCAACCCAGCGCACCGCC
>JBCCXV010000101.1:0-8119 GCA_039191195.1 Planctomycetota bacterium | reverse complement strand
TCGCCCCGGCTTCCCGCGGGGGTCACCCCGGGTGAAACCCGGGGCTATTGGATTGCGGTGCAGCCGGGCCGCCGCCGTGGGGCGGCGTGTCGTTCGTCGATCGCACCGCAGAAACGCCGCCCAAGGGCGGCGGCTAACGAGCTTGCGACCATTGCGGGCTCGCGTGCGGCGCCATCGCGTACAGCAGGATCCCCGCGGCCACGCCGGCGTTGAGCGAGTCGGCCGTCGGTAGCATTGGTAGACGGATCAGGCGGTCGCACATCGCCGACTGCTCGTCGGTCAGGCCTTGTCGCTCGTGCCCGATGCACAGCACGCACCGTTGCGGGAAGACCGTAGTTACGTCGAGCGCGTGGCCCGCCGTGTGCGCACCGACGATTGTGACGCCGTGTTCACGCGTCCAGGCGTGCAACGTCCGCGTGGTGGAACGCACGATACGTAGCTTGAACACCGTGCCCATGCTGGCGCGCACGATGTCGGGCGCGAACGGGTCGATCGCGGGCGAGGTCAGGATCAGTCCGTCGGCCCCGACCGCCGCGGCCGTGCGCAGTGTCGTGCCGAGGTTGCCCGGCGAACGCAGCGCGTCAACCGTGAGCCACAGGCAACGCTCACCCGGCCTTGTCAACGTCGACCACGGCGGGCGGATCACCGCGGCGATCCCCGGCGCTCGCTCGGCTCGACTGATCCGACGGAAGCTCGCCGGGTCGACGGTCACTGTCGGGACGCCGCGGGCACGAAGCCGACGGGCGATGATCTGCCCGACGGTCGATCGAAGGAGTCGCTTGCAGAGGACGAGCTGCTCGAAGCGCACGCCGTGATCGGCGCACTGCGTGACATTGCCGACGCCCTCGATCAGCAGAGGTGCTGTGTCGTGCCGTCGCGGTGTGTTGGCGAGCTTGAGGAGGCGGTCGAGTGGCGTGCGATGCGCGCGCGGATGATCACTCGACATCCTCCGATCGGCGATGTCGGCCGAAGTGTGTGTTGATGTGTGGCAAGGCGTTGGCCGCGATTGCGGCGGTAAGTGAGGGATGGGTGTGTGACCGTATCACGGTCCTGCCATTAGCCCCGGCTTCCAGCCGGGGTGACCCCGGGTGAAACCCGGGGCTAACGGATCACGCGTTCGCGTCGCGCAGTTGCTCGTACAGCGCGCGCTGTTCCTCGGTCAGTTCCTTCGGTACGGTGACCTGCAGGGTGACGATGAGGTCGCCCGCGGTTTTGGTTTTGGTTTCGGGCAGGCCCTTGCCCTTGATGCGCAGGCGGGCGCCGCTGGAGGTGCCGGGGGGGATGGTGAGGGTGACGGGGCCGTCGAGGGTGGGGGCGTCGGTCTTGCCACCTAACGCCGCGAGGTGGTCGGGGATGCGGAGGGTGGCGGCGAGGTTGCGGCCGTCGAGGGTGTAGGTCGGGTCGGGGGCGACGTTGATCTTGAGGACGACGTGGTCGGCCTTGAGGCGGAGTTTCTGGCCGGGCGTGGTGCCGGGGGGGATGCGCACGTCGATCGTCTTGCGGCCGTCGGGGCCGGAGAGGGTGAGCGAGCGCGTCGAGCCCTTGACGGCCTCGGCGAGCGAGACGGTCAGGTCGGCCTCGGTTTCCGGCGGTGAGGCGTTGGGGTTTCGGCCGAAGCCGGTGTTGCGGGCGCCGCCCTGGCCGCCGAAGAGGTCCTCGAACGGCGATCCGCCGGCGCTGCCTCGCGCGCCGCCGCGTTGGCCGAAGAGGGCCTCGAAGAAGTCGGACATGCCCCCGTGCCCGGAAGTGGCGGAGAACCCGCCGGGCCCGCCGGACGAGCGGAACTCGTAGCCCTCGAACCCCGGCGGCGGGCGGAAGTCCTGGCCCTGCTTGTAGTCGGCGCCGAACTGGTCGTACTTCTCGCGCTTCTCGGCGTCGGAGAGGACCTCGTAGGCCTCGGAGACCTGGCTGAACTTCTCGGCGGCGTCGTCGGCCTTGTTGCGGTCGGGGTGGTACTGCTGGGCGAGCTTGCGGTAGGCCTTCTTGATCTCGTCCGCGGAGGCGGAGCGGTCGACGCCGAGGGTCTGGTAGTAGTCCTGGAACTGGACGGCCATGGCTCAAGGGTAGGGGCAAAGCGGGTGCCGCAGGGCGGGGGCGGGAAGCCCGCTGAGCGGCGAAACGGGCGGGTGGTTTGGGGAGTGGGGTGCCGAAATGGCAGCGCGTCAGGTGAGTGGGGTGCAGAACCAGGTGGTTTCGCGGCCGACGGTGACGGGCTGGAGGAGGTGGAGGTGGAGCATGGGGCCGACGCGGTCGGCGAGGCGGGTGGCGGCGCGGGCGTCGTCGGTGAAGAGGTGGATGTCGGGTGCGGTCGCGCGGTCGAAGCGGGCTTGGCGCTGGGTCAGGGCGATGAGGTCCAGGTGGTCGATGGCCCACTGGCGGGTTTCGAGGAGGCCGACGAGGGCGGCGTCGAGGTCCGGGGCTTGGGGCGACGGGTCGGTCGAGTCGTGCCGGGCGAGGAGGTGGAGCTGGCCGGCCTGGTCGAGGATGACCTCGGTGTCGGGGTGACGGGGGCAGGCGGCCTCGAGGGTGATGGACCCGGCGTAGGCGGCGTCGCGGTCGGCGAGGAACTGGGCGAGGTCGGGTGCGGCGATGTCGGTGGTGGCAGCGGTGGGGACCGGCGTCGGTGTCGGGGTCGGTGTCGGGGCGACGCGCGGGGTGATCGGCGGCGGTTGGGTCGCGCGGGGCGGTGTGGCGGCATCGAGCGCGGGACGCGTCGGCCGTGCGCGGCGCGGCTTGGCCGGTGGTGGTTCGGGCGGGGGCGCGGGGGCTGCCGTGGCGGCGGGCTCCTCGGCGATGGGCTCGACGGAAGTGGGCGCGGGAACGGGCTCAGGTTCCGGCGTTGGCTCCGGCGCGACGATGGGGGCGGCGGGCGTGGCCGCGAGCGGTTCGGCCGGGGGTGTCGGCTCGGCAGCGGCGGGTTGGGCGGGTGGTTCGGCGGCCTCGGCTGCGGGTGTTCCGTCGGGCGGGGCGGTGCGTGTTGGCGTGGGGGTGAGGCGGTCGAGCCAGCGTCGGCGGATGGTGTCGCGGCGGGACTCGATGGTGTCGAGGCTGGCGTTGTGGGTCGCCACCGGCGGTGCGGGCGTGGGCTCGACGCTGGGCGGCGCGGCGATGACGGGCTGCGGCTCGGCTTTCGTCTCGGGTTCGGGCGCGGGTTGTGGTTCCTCGATCGCGAGCGTGTCGGGTTCGTCGATGGGTTGGGCAGGCTCGGCGGCGAGGACCGTGGTGCGCGGCGCGGGCTGCGGCCTGGCGTCGTCGGGCTCGGGCGGGGCGTGTTGTTCGAGCCAGTCGAGCAGGCGGGTCCAGGTGTGGGCGTCGGCGGGGGCGCGGCCGAGCTGGGAGATGCGAACGGGGAGCATCTGCTTCTGGTAGCCGAGCAACTCGACGGGGTGGGCGAGTCGGGGGCCGAGCTGGTTGGCGACGCGGTTGGCGGCGTCGATGGCGGCGGGCTGGTCGGCGCCGAGGACCATGAGGCCCAGCGCGGTGTCGGCCGCTTCGGGATAGGCGACGAGCAGGCGATCGACGAGCTGGACGGCGGCGGCGGTGGCGAACTCGTCGGGGCCGGTGGCGAGGGTCCAGGCGTCGAGGTCGGCCAGACGCGCGAGGTCGTCGAGGTCCGTCGAGGGGTCGATGCGGACGAGCACGCTGCGGGCGGGGTGGTCGGGGTGGTGGATCGCGTGGTCGAGCAGGGCGATCGGGTCGGTGGGCGGGGCGGGTTGGCCGCTGGTGGCGGGGTTGAGCGGGCGACGGGGGGTGGCGTCGCGCGGCTCGGGGGCGTCCTGGCGGGGGCGGACGAGCTCGAAATCGGCCTCGTGGCGATCGAGGTGGACGAGGACGACGGGGCCTTCCTGCTCGGCGAGCGACTGGGCGTACTGGCTGACCCACGCGCCGCTAGGGCCGGGCAAGTTGCCGACGACGACGGCCTCGGTCATGACGGTGAGCGAGCCGGGCGGGGCGGGGGCGGGTGTGGCGTTGGGGTCGAGATCGTGGTCGACGCTGGGGGGCGGCGTCGGGACGAGGTCGTTTGGGGTTGGGGCGTCGTGTTCGCGGGGCGGGAACGACGAGGCGTCGCCGAGCAGGGCGGCGGTCTCGGCGTCGGACAGTGGCTCGGGGTCGAGGGTGTCGAACGCGTCGGGCACAGCGGGCGTCGGGGGTTGGGCGGGTACCGGGGCCGGGAACGGCTCGATCGCCGGCGTGGGCGACATCGCTGGGGGCGGGCTCAGTCCGGGCTCACCGGGCGCGGCTTTGGCGGCCGGGGGGGGGTGGAGCTTGAACGGCGGGGGGCCGTGCAGGGGATGCTGGGCGAGGTTGCCTGCGGCTGTGGTCGGTACCGCGGTCGGGGGGGTAGCGGGTGGCGTCGCGGGTGGCGCAGCGGGAGGGACCGTGGCCTCGCCGTTGGGCGGGGTGACGGTGGTGTCGCTGGGCGCGGCGCCGGGCGTCGGCGTGGCGGGGGGATCGACCTCGATGGGATCGTTGGGCACGCCGGTGAGGTAGAGGTCGGCCAACGCGTCGAGGGTGTGCTGCGTGCGGCGGTCTTCCATGACGGCCTCGCGGCGGTTGGCGGGCGGGTCGGGAATGGCTGACGGTTCCACCATCAGCCGGCGTCGAGCGTAAGGTTACCGCCTCGCGGTTGGCGGGGCGTTAAGCGGTGTGGGTTTCTGCGGCCGTCGGCGAGCCGGCGGGCTGGGCGAGGTCGGCGGCGGGCTGTTCGTCGAGCTCGACGACGTTGTTGGGCTCGCCGAACGGGTTGGCCTCGACATCGGGGTTGTGCGGGTCGGGCTGCCACCGGCCATCGATGACGAGGCGATAGCGGTAGCGGCCGGGGTTGGCGGTGACGACGGCGCGCCAGGCGCCGGTGGTTTCGTCGCGGAGCATGGGCGTGCGGTCGGGCGACCAGCCGTTGAAGTCGCCGGCGATGGCGAGGCGTCGGCCGGCGTCGGCGGGCTGGACAAACAGCAGGCCCTGGCGCGTCGATCGGGCGCCGTACAGGCGCTGCAGCGGCGACGGCGCGGTTGTCGGTGTGTCCGACTCGGCCGGGACCACGGGCGATTGCCCGCGCAGCGGCGGCAGCGGCAGGCGGGTCACGGGCCCCGGCGGCGGGGGCAGGGGTTCCTCGACGCGGGCGCGGGGCGCGATCCGCACCGGGCACGCGGCCGGGGCTTCACCGGATTCTTCGACGGGCGTGTCGGCGTCGGCGGCGAGCGCGGGGTGGTCGTAAACGGTCTCGTCGTTCTTGTCGGTGGCCTGGGCCTCGGCGACCGCTTCTTGAGGCCCGGGCTCGGGGTGTTCTGCGGCGACCTGGGTGGCGATCTCATCCGGCTCGATCGGCGCGGGTCGGTCGGCGTCCGGCGGGGTGGGTGTGTTCTGCCCGGCGAGATTGGCCGAGACGGTGGCGGTGCGCTGGGCGAGCGATCGGGCGCGCTCGACGAGCTCGGCGGCGCGGCTGAGCGCGGGGTTGCGGGAGGGTCCGGCGGTGGCGGTGGCCGGGCCGGCGAACTCGGGCGACATCGGCGGCGGGCCGGGCGGGTTGTCGAGCAGCCAGTCGGCCAGCAGGTCGAAGTCCTGCATGCCCTTGGACGCCGCGTCGTACTCAGTGATGGGCTGGCCGAAGGACGCGGCCTCGCGGAGCTTGGCGTGGTAGTTGATCACGACCGGCAGCAGCTGTTCGCCGAAGCGGTTGCTCAGCTCCTCGAGGATCTCGCGGGCCAGTCGGGTGCGGGCGTCGTACATCGTGGCCAGTACGCTCAGCCGGGCGTGGTGCCCCGCGCGGCGGGCGAGCATCTCGACCGTCTGCGCCTGCTTGTTCGCGCCCTTGAGGGCGAAGTACCCCGTCTCCACCGGGATCACCACCTCGTCGGCCGCCCGCAGGGCGTTGAACGCCAGCAGCCCGATCGACGGCCCGCAGTCGACGATGGTGAACTCGTACGTGTCCTGCACGGTCGCGAGCACCTGCACCAGCCGGCGATCACGATCGGTCGCCGTCGCGAGCGTGCGCTCGAGCGCGGCCAGCGCCATGGTCGCCGGCACGAGGTCCAGCCGGCGCGTGATCTGCCAGGTGACTTCCGACACGGCCAGCGACCCGTCCAGCCCGGCTCGCAGCAGGTCGCCGACCTGCCGCTCGACCTGCGCCTCGGGCACGGCCAGCCCCAGGGCGCAGTGGCCTTGCGGGTCCATGTCGACCAGCAGCGTGCGGTGCCCACGGGCGGCCAGCGTCGCGGCGAGGTTGATCGCCGTGGTGGTCTTCCCGCACCCCCCTTTTTGGTTCATGATCGCGATCGTCCGCACGCTTTCCCTTCCGTCCGTGAAAGGCAAGCCCGATCAACGCCGCACCCCGAGACCGCGACACCGCGCCGCGACCGCTTCTCCGACGCCTCGGCCGGCGGCCGATGGCTCGTGCGTCGGGGATATCGGGGCCGGTGCCGGTAATCCTTGAACTTTGAGCCAGATAAGGCCGATTCAAGCCCGGCCCGCCCCCGATCCGGGCATTAGCATGCTCCCGATGGCCGACCCTCGCCTTGTTCTCGGCAGCCGTTCTCCGCGCCGCGCCGAGCTGCTCGACGCCGCGGGGTTTGACTTCCGGCAGGTCGATCCGCCGTACGACGACCCGGCCGACCCCGCGTCCCACGCCAACGCCCCGGACGACCCGGCCGAGCTCGCCCTCACCCTGGCCACCCGCAAGGCCGACAGCCTCGCCCCGCTGCTCGAGGCCGACGAGATCGGCCTCACCGCCGACACGCTCTGCGTCGACGCCGCCGGCGGTCTCGTCGGCACCCCCGCCAACCACGACGAGGCACTGGCCATCCTCAGCGGCTTCGCCAACGCCTCGCACGAGGTGATCACCGCCGTCGCCCTGGTCCGACCCGACGGGCAGGTCGCCGACGGCTTTGCCGACACGGCGGTCGTCACGTTCGAGGAGCTCTCGGTCGACCAGCTCGCGGCGTACATCGCGACCGACGCCTGGCGTGGCAAAGCCGGCGGCTACAACCTGACCGAACGGCTCGAGGCCGGCTGGCCCATCATCGTCGAGGGCGACCCCGACACGGTCGTCGGCCTGCCCATCGCCGTGCTGATCGACCGCCTCGTCGCGCTCGGCATCAAGCCCCACGCCGACCGCGAGCCGAGCGATCGGCCGGGCCCCGCCGGATGACCGACTGGCCCGCGATCCTCGACGGCTCGTCGCGCGGCCCGGTGCCCGCCGCCCTCCGCGCCGCCGCCGCGTTGGCCGAGCCCGCCTATCGCGCCGCCGTTGCCCGACGCAATCGCGCGTTCGACACCGGCCAACGCCCCGCGACCGACCTCGGCCGACCCACGCTGTCCGTCGGCAACCTCACCGCCGGCGGCACCGGCAAGACGCCCGTCACGCTCGACCTCGTCACGCGCCTCCGTGAACAAGGCCAGCGCCCGGCCGTGCTGACCCGCGGCTACCACGGCGGCGACGAGGCGGCCGAGCTCGCCCACGCCCTCGGCCCCGGCGTGCCGCTGGGCGTCGGCCCGTCGCGCGTCGACTCAGCCAAACGCGTCCTCGCCGAGCACGGTGACGCCGGGGGCGTCACGTGTTTCGTCCTCGACGACGCCTTCCAGCACCGCCAGGCCAAGCGGGATGTCGACCTCGTGCTCGTCGACGCGACCGCGCCGTCCGGGCCGGCCGCCATCGACCCGCCACGCCTCATCCCGCGCGGCCTGCTGCGCGAGCCGCTCGAGTCGCTCGCCCGCGCCGACGCCGTGCTCGTGACGCGTGCCGAGCAGGCCGACGCCGAGAAGCTCGCCGCGCTCGATAAGCAGATCGCCGCCCATCACGGCAAGCCCCCTATCGCGCACGCATCCATGACGTGGTCGGCCCTCGACGGCTCGGCCGCCGACACCGATCTCGATGACTTCGCCTTCGATCACGACATCGACCCGGACCGCCTCACGATGCTCGACGTCGTCGCCGTCACCGGCATCGGCAACCCCGAGGCGTTCGACCGCACCCTGCGTCGGCAGACCGCGGCCGTGATCGCCCACCACCGCTTCCCCGACCACCACCGCTACACCGCGATGATCCTCGGCCGGCTGCTCAAGGACGCCGCCGCGGCCGGCGCCGACGCCGTGGTCACGACCGCCAAGGACTTCGCCAAGTGGC
>JBCCXV010000100.1:0-8249 GCA_039191195.1 Planctomycetota bacterium | reverse complement strand
GGATCGACGAATGACGTGAGCGTGGCGACCACGTCGCCGTCGTCGGTCACGGCCAAGCCGGTGGCGCCGGACAGGTTGTTCAGCAGCGGGTTGCCGCTGTAGTCGGCCCACACCGAGCCGGCCTCGGTCAAGCCGTTGTTGACCGGGTCGGCGATGGCGGCGGCGACTTCGGCCGCGGACCAGCGGTAGATGGTCAGGTCGCCGAAGCCCGGGGCGAAGTAGAGGTCGCCGGCGGCGTTCAACGCGATGGGCCCGGACGAGCCGCTCAGGGCGCCATCGGTGATCTCGGTGAGCGCACCCACCGAGCCGTCCACCGCGTTGATGTCTCCAACAAACAGCGACGAATCGCTGTCGAAGCCCGCGACGAACATGCGGTCGCCAAAGCCCGTGAACGACGAGACCGGCGACACCGTGTTCTGAATGGTCGCGGCGCCACCGGCCGTGGAGACACGCCCGAAGCCCGGCGTGGGGAAGTTGTCCTGCAGGAAGTAGCCGAACTCGCCGGCCGAGCTGGCGTGCACCGTCGCCGTGCCCGGGAAGTCAGCGCCGGGGGCGCCGGCGAACAGGTTGGTCTGCACGCCCGAGTCGAACTCATCAAAACCGATCGACTGGTTCGGGAAGGCGAAGCTGCCGTAGCTGAACAAAACCGCGCCGTCTTGGGCGACGCCGAAGCCCTGGATGGTGTCGCCGGCCGGGATGACGGGGTCAAACTCCAGTACTACCCCGCTCGGGCCGATGGCGGTCGGCTGCGCCCAGGCCGCGGGGACCAAAGCGCCGCAAGCGGCAAAGCACGCGGTTATTCTCAAGAAATCAAGCTTCATGACTTTTCTCCAATCCGAGGAAGAGCCCGGCGTCGACGCCCGGTCGCACGCGAAGGGCCAGAAAACGGCAAGAACAACAGCCCGGCCGACGCGGGCTCGGGCACGGCCAAGGCAGGAGGGCCCGACGCGATCGCCGGGCTCGTGGACCCAAAGTTCTGGGCCAGCACGTCGAAGTCGAGCAGGTCGACGACGCCGTCGGCGTTGAAATCACCGGCCGACGCTCCGGCACCCGTGTTGGAACCGAAGTTCTGGGCCAGCACGTCGAAATCGAGCAGGTCGACCACGCCGTCGGCGTTGGCGTCGGCCGGCAAGCCCGCCGAGGCTTGGTGGAGCACGGCGACCGCGTCGAGGTCGAACCCCGGCGAGCCGAAGGTCGGGAACGGGTCGTAGATCGGGTCGCCCGAGGTGTCGGCCACCGAGCCGTCGCCGAGGATGTCGACGACGCGCACGTGCGTGATCGCCGCCACGTCGACCAGGGGGTTCACGCCATCGACGCCGTCCAGATCGAAGGGCGTGCCGAAGCCCTGCCGGTACTTGCCGGCGAGGCCGTCGAGGTTGGTCGCGTCGACGCCGATGGGGTCGAACCCGCCGACGGCGTCCGGCGTCAGAGAGTCGTTGGCGAAACGGACAAAGTTCTGGCCGTCGCTGGAGACCTCGACAAACGCGAGTTCAAGGAAGTCGTCGTCGAAGGCGTTCTCGAACACGGCGAAGTCGAAACCCGGGCCGTTGGTGATGGGCGTGTCGAAGCCGAGCGTGATCGTGCCGTTGTCGCCCAGGGTGACGATGTCGAACGAGGTGCCCACCGCCGGCCCCAAGGCCAAGTTGGGTGTCTGCCAGATGCCATCGACCCCAGCGGCCGGGCTGTAATCGACCACCGAGTCGGCCCAGCCGAGGATCGACGGGTCGTTCATGGCGATCGCGGTCGAGCCGGGCTGCCCCGCGGGCGGCGCATACGGCCCGGCCCAAGCGGGCGCGGCGGCCAGCCAGCTTCCGATCCAAACCCAGGCAAGGCCTCGAAGCCCGCAAGTACCCGACATCGGTCGCTCCTCGGCCGATACGCGCGGCCGACCTCCCTGGACACGGTGTTCAACCGTCCACGCGAAGAGCATGCAGCCGGGGCGCAGCCATACCCGAGAGGGAAGCAGACTTGGCCCACGGCGTCCCAACTCGCGAGGACACACGGCGGCGCATCTCGGGCAGGTCTTCCGGCTCTGGGCTTCGTCCCGCTCGCCTTCCCGCCAAGCCCTCGCGGGCCGAGCAGTGGCATGTGAGCACAACGCGGTTCCGATCCACGCTCCGGCCTACGACCGAAACGCTTGTCGGAACGCCCATCACGGCGGCGCGTCCGCGGTGGAGTCTCCAGCCGATCCCTCGGCTCGGATCACCACACTTCCCTTTTCACCGCCCAGGCCGGCCTTTCCTGCGGGCCGGGCGGCACCCGAGTGCGGTGCGAGTAGAGGTCCGCGTCCCGCCGCTGTCAATGCGGGCAGGCCTCTTTGACCGAAAGCTCACGGAGTCGGCGATACACTCCGCCGCACCTCGCTCGCACGCGCCGGGCGCCTCTGCTCGGCATAATCTCCCGCATGACTGAAGACGCACCCGCCCCGCCCGCCGAAGACGCCGCCAACCCCGCCGAGTGGGTCGGCCGCCGCGTCGCCGTGCTCACCCAAGTCGCCGGCGGGTCGCGCACGCTCACGGCCCGCGAAGAGGGCGTCGTCCTGAGCTTCGAGCAGCGCAAGACTGGCTCGTGGTTCGCCCACAGCAAGGACGACAAGCTCTGGCTCGATCGCCTCACCCTCCGCAAGGACGACGGCGAGGTCTATATCGCCAACCTCGACGCGCTCAGCCGTATCGAGCTCCTCACCCCTGAAGACGATGCGGAAGAGGCGCCGGACGCCACGGAAACACGAGCCACCGGCGACACGAACGACAAAGCGGAAGGCGCCGCATGACCGCCGCCCCGCTCGACGCCCGCGGCCTGCCGGCCAACTACCCGCTCCAAGAAGACTGGGAAATCACACCGCGCGGCGTGCGCGACGCCCTGGCCGGCCCCGAAGACGCCCAACCGGTGCTGCTGGACGTGCGCGAGCCGGACGAGATCGCCACCGCGTCCATCGCAGGCGCCCTGTGCGTGCCCATGGGGGAGATCAAGTCCCGCCTGCAAGAGCTCGCCCAGCACGACGCCGACCCGGTCGTGGTGTTCTGTCACTTTGGGGGCCGCTCGATGCAGGTCACCGCGTTCCTGCGCGAACAGGGCTTCGACAACGTGCGCTCGATGGCCGGCGGGATCGACCTCTGGGCGGTCGATATCGACCCGTCCGTGCCCCGCTACTGATTCGCCCGTTCCGCCCGCGCCGCCCGGCGCCCTGGGAGACCGCGATGGACCCCACCGATTGGCGCTCGCACCACGGCGGGGCCTACGACGGCGCACGCGTTCTCGTCACCGGCGGGCAAGGCTTCATCGGCTCGCACCTGACCGACGCCCTGCTCGCACTCGGCGCGCACGTCGCCGTTATCGACGACGGCTCGGGCGGCGGCCAAGGCAACCTAGACCCCGGCCTCGCCAAGCATCCCGACCGCTTGCGCTTCGTCGAAGCCTCGATCCTCGACGCCGACGCCTTGACTAACGCGATCGACGGGGCCCGGGTCGTCTTCCACCAGGCGGCGCTCGGGTCGGTGCCGCGCAGCCTGGAGATGCCCGAGCGCTACCACGCCGTCAACGCCGAGGGAACCCTGCGCGTGTTACAAGCCGCCAAGGAGGCCGGCGCCGAGCGCGTGGTTTTCGCGGCCTCCAGCTCGGCCTACGGCGACACGCCGACGCTGCCCAAGGTCGAAACCATGCCCGTGCTGCCGCGGTCGCCGTATGCCGCGACCAAGGCGTATGGCGAAGCGCTGCTCCGGGCCTGGGCCAACGGCTATCCCGACGGGCCCGACGCCGCGAGCCTCCGCTACTTCAACATCTTCGGGCCCCGCCAGAACGCCAACTCGGCCTACGCCGCCGTGATCGCCGCCTTCGCCAAGGCCCTGCTCGCCGGCGAAAACCCGCACGTCCACGGCGACGGCGAGCAGTCGCGCGACTTCACCTTCGTCGATAACGCCGTGCACGCCAACCTGCTGGCCGGCCGATCCGAAACGCGGCTGAGCGGCGCCGTGTTCAACGTCGCCTGCGGGCAACGCGTGACCATCAACCAGTTGGCCGAGGCCATGGCCCACAAGTTTGAGCGCCCGCAGCTCTCGCCGACACACGGGCCCGACCGCGCCGGCGACGTCAAACACTCGCTCGCCGATCTCGGCGCCATCCGCGACGCCATCGGCTACGCGCCGCTGGTGTCGTTCGAGGACGGCCTATCCGTCACCTGCGACTGGTACGCCCAGGCGTTGTCCGCATCGGCCTCGGCCTGATCCCGCCCAATACCGCACGCCGTCATGACCCAGGCCCCCACCGAAACGCCCACGACCTCCGGCTACGAGCCGCCCCGGAACGTGCAGTTCAGCGTGTTCCTGCACAACCGGGTCGGCGGGATGCTCGAACTGCTCAAGGCCTTGCGGGCCGAGGCGCTCACGGTCGCGGGGTTTTCGATCCTCGACTCAACCGGCCACGCCGTCGTGCGGGTGCTCACCTCGCGCTCGGAGCTGGCCCGGCGCCTCCTCCAACGGCACAACCTGCCGTTCAGCGAGGCCGACGTGCTTTGCGTCGAGCTCTACGACGAGCCGCAGTTGCCGCTGATCTTCGACCCCCTTCTCCACGCCGAGTTGAATCTGCACTACGCCTACGCGCTGCTGGTGCGGCCGCGCGGCCGGCCGATCGTCGCCTGCTGCTGCGACGACGTCGTCCTCGCCGGCCAGATCATCCGCAAACGCGGGTTCACGCTCATGGGCGAGAACGACCTGGGCGAGAACGCCACCGGGGGCGCCGAGGGCATGCCCTAGCGGGCCGGCGACTCGGCGTCCTAGACTCCATGCCACCCGCGGCCCGCGCCGCGTCACCCCCCTCGACGGAGCTTTGCCATGTCCGTATCCGCCGCCGAAGCCGCCTCGTCGCTCGCCGACCCCGCCTATCTCGAAGCCAAGTTCGGGGCGGGGCTCGCCTACGACGACTACCTCGCCACGGCCACCGAAGACCAGCGGGCCGGATGGCGCGCCATCGGCGAGAAGATCCGGCTCCGCGAAGACCAGACCGCGCTCCTAGGCGGCTTCGTCCGCGACATCCACGTGCTGATGGTCTCCGGCGCCTGGTGCGGCGACTGCGTCCGCCAGGGCCCCATGATCGAGACCATCGCCAACGCCTCCCAAGGCCGGATCAAGGTCGCCTGGTTCGACCGCGACGAGCACCCCGACCTCCAACGCCAAGTCGCCGTCAACGGCGGCCACCGCGTCCCCGTCGCCATCTTCGCCGCCGAGGACTTCCAGCAGGTCGGCTGGTTCGGCGACAAGGGCTTGATCCGGTACCGGGTCATGGCCGAGCAGGCCCTGGGAGCCAACTGCCCGCTCCCGGGGGCCCCGGTGCCGCAAGACGAAATCGACGCCGAGGTCGCCGACTGGATCGACCAGTTCGAGCGCGTGCACCTGATCCTGCGGCTCTCGGCCCGGCTGCGACAGAAGCACAACGACTAGACCGGCGCCCGCAGCCCTAGGCTTAACGGCGTAACGCGTCGGCTCCCTCGGCCCGCGAGAACGGCGTTTGCGTCGCTCGATCCCCGGCCGATAGACTCTCCGCCTTTCCGGTACGGACCGTGCGGAGCCGCGCGTTGGCGAAAAAGAAGCCCGTCAGTAAGAAAACCCCTGCTTCACGCAAGAAGACGGCCGGCAAGAAAGCCCCGGCCAAGAAGGCCGCCGTCAAGAAAAAGCCGGTGAAGAAGAAGCCTGCCGCCAAGAAGGCGCCGGCGAAGAAGGCCGCGCGCAAAAAAACCGCCGCCAAGAAAACCCCGGCCAAGAAGGCCCCCGCGAAGAAGGCCGCGAGCCAGAAGACGGCTCCCAAGAAGAAGCCGGCGAAAAAGACCCCCGCCAAGAAGCCGCCGGTTAAGAAAGCCGTCGCGAAGAAGGCCCCGGCCAAGAAACCCGCCGCCAAGAAGTCCCCCACCCGCAAGCCCGAGCCGCCAGCCCCGGCCGTTCCGCCCAAGAAGAAGTCCTCGCGGGTCAAGCCGCCGACCATCAAGTCGCCGGTCAAGAAGAAACCCGCGCGCAAGCCCGTCGTCTCGGGGCGCCCGGCGAAAACCGCATTCAAGCCGCCTACCCAGCCGATCGTGCCCCAGGCGCCGGCCGTCGAGAAGCCCTCGATCGGTTACGACGGGCCCGAACTCACCACGGCCGAGCTGCGCAAAATCAAGACCGCCCTCACCAAGAAGCAGATCGCGGCGCTCCGCGCCGAGCTGCTGGACCGGCGTCGCGAACTGCTCGGCAACCTCGTCGGCCTCGAAGAATCACACAAGGCCTCGTCGGGCGACCTCTCGAACATGCCGGTGCACATGGCCGACGTCGGCTCAGACGCGTTCGACCGCGAGTTCACCCTCGGGCTTATGGAGTCCGAGCGGACCCGGATCACCCACATCGACGCCGCCTTGGAACGCATCGAAGACGGCGCGTACGGCGTCTGTGTCATCAGCGGCAAGCCCATCGAGCACGCACGTCTCGAGTACGTGCCGTGGACCCGCTACTGCGTCGAAGTCGCCCGCGCCCGCGAGCGTCACGGCCTGAAGTAGGCCGCGCACCCGCCGGCAGGCTCACCACCAAGCCGCCGCCTACCGCTTGTTGACCAGCGACGGGTCGACCTTGGCCCACGACACCGTGTCCCAGTAACGGTCGAGGCTCTTGCGGAGCACTTCGACGCCCTCGGCGAACTGCTGCGACGCCCGGCCGATACGCTCGGCCGAGTCGGAGTAGCCGCCGACGGGGGGCGATGCGGGCGCGTTCTTGGGGGGGCGTGAGGTCATGAGTCCATCTCCATGAGGAAGGCGTGCACAGCGCAAGAAGCAACGCTTCATGCGACACCCGCAAACCGTCCAATTCGCTCACGCGAAGAACCAACCCGAAAGCATCCAAAACGCTCACCGGACGGTTCGGGGGTCCGTCTGCACCGGCTGGGCAACCACGCGGTGATTCGATCACCCCAAACGCAGGCGGAACAAGCTGGCGCCAAGGGCGTAGGCGACCTCAGCCCTCGTCGCTCTTGGGCCGCCAGGTCAGCCGGCAGACGTCGCCGAGGTAGTGGATGCGCACGACGTTGGTCACGCCAGGGATCCCCAGCGGGTCGCCCTTGACCACCACGACCGGGTCTCCGGTCTCGCCCAGGCCGGACTCGAGCAGCAGCTTGTCGATCTCGGCCAGGAACGCGGCCCGGTCGGGCGGGCGCTCCATGAACACCGGCCAGACGCCGAAGAGCAGCGCCATCTGACGCAGCGCCTCGCGGTTGGAGCTCACGGCGATCACCGGCACCTCCAGCCGGTGCTTGCTCATGTACCGGGCCCCGCCACCGAGCTCCGACCACATCACGATGAACTTGGGGTGCAGGTCGTGGCACATCGTGGCGACGCCGTGCGCGAGCGCCGCCGTGCGGTACCGGCTCTCCTGGGCGATCCGAGGCGGGCGCGGCGCCCGGTCCGACCGCTCGTGCATGTAGGCCTCGGTCGTCCGGGCCGTGCGGGCCATCGTCTGCACCACGGCCGTCGCGTGCTTGCCCACCGCGGTCTCGCCCGAAAGCATCGTCGCGTCGGCGCCGTCGAGGATCGCGTTGGCAATATCCGACACCTCGGCCCGGGTCGGCGTGGCGCTCTCGATCATCGACTCGAGCATCTGCGTGGCCACCACGACCGGCCGGCCGTGGTCGTGGGCCCGCTCGATGATCTGCTTCTGCAGCACCGGCACCTGGGCCACGTCCATCTCCACGCCCAGGTCGCCGCGCGCCACCATCACGCCGTCGGCCTGCTCCAAGATCCCCTCGAGCTCGGCGATCGCTTGGGGCTTCTCGATCTTGGCGATCACCGGCACGCGGGCCCGGGCGCCGTGGCCCTCGTCTTCTTCCATCGACCGCAGCACGTCTTTCAGGCGCGCCACGTCGGCGCCCCGGCGCACAAAGCTCAGCGCGAGGTAGTCGAAGCCCTGCTCGACGGCCCAGCGGGCGCACGTCTCGTCGTAGTCGGTGAGCGAAGGGGCCGACACCTCCGAGTCGGGCAGGTTCACCCCCTTCTTCGGCGTCACCGGGCCACCCACGGTCACCCCGCAAATCAGCCGCGGGTCGGCCGGGTTGCGGCCCCCGGTGTCCGGGTCGCCGGCCCGGACCACGTCGGTCACGAGCATGCGGATGGCGCCGTCGTTCACCAGCAGCCGGTCGCCGGCCTCGACCTCGTCGACCATCTGCGGGTACGTCGTCGACAGCGTCACCACGCCCGTCGCCGGGTCCCGCCGACAGGGGACCTCCCGGGCCGTGAACTC
>JBCCXV010000099.1:0-8271 GCA_039191195.1 Planctomycetota bacterium | reverse complement strand
GTCACAGAGCTCTGGGCCGCCGACGCAGCCCGCTGGGGACCCCCGGCAGCCCCCCGGAAGCCCCCCGGAAGCCCCCCGGAAGCCCCCCGGAAGCCCCCCGGAAGCCCCCCGGAAGCCCCCCCGGAAGTTCCCGGGAGCAGTCCTGTCGGGTTTCCGGATGTGGCCTTCTTGCGAGAGTCGCAATCGCGTGGGGCCTGCACTCGCCCCGGTGTTCTCAAGGCCTTGAGAGCGACTCGCGTTGGAGCATGAGCGCCAGGGTTCGGCAGACCAGGTCGATCTCGCGGTCGGTGAGCAGGCCGTGGAACGGCAGGGCGATGGTCCGGCCGGCCGTGGCCTCGGCGAGCGGGAAGTCGCCGGGCTTGTAGCAGAAGCGCTTGCGGTAGAACGGCTGGAGGTGGATGCAGGGGAAGTAGTGCGACGAGCCCACCTCGTGGCGTCGGAGGCCGGCGATGATCCGGTCGCGGGATTCGGCGTCGAAGTCGGCGCCGAGGCGGACGACGAAGACGAACCAGGACATGTCGTCTTCGTGGCCCGGCTGGACGTAAGGCAGGATCAGCTCGGGCTGGCCCATGAGGCAGCGGAAGTAGGCCTGGGCGACGCGTCGGCGCTTTTCGAGCAGCTCGTCGAGCCGGTTCATTTGGGCGACGCCCATGGCGGCCTGGATTTCGGACAGGCGGTAGTTGTAGCCCAGGCGTTCGTGCTCGAGCCAGGCGCCGGTGTCGTTGGCGGCCTTGCCGGTGGCGCGGAAGTGCCGGCCGGCGCGGCCCTGGTTGCGCATGGACTCGCAGGCGTCGGCGAGGGTGCGGTCGTCGGTGACGATCATGCCGCCTTCGCCGGTGGTGATCTGCTTGTTGGGGTAGAAGCCGAAGACGCCGGCCCGGCCGAAGGAGCCGACGGGTCGGCCGTGGAGCGAGCCGCCCAGGGCCTCGCAGCAGTCTTCGACCAGGGGCACCTCGTGGCGCTGGGCGATCTGCTCGATCGTGTCCATGTGGCCGGGCTGGCCGAAGACCTCGACGGCGACGATCGCCTTGGTGCGCGGGGTGATGGCCTCTTCCAGCTTCTGCGGGTCGAGGTTGAGCGTGGTCGGGCAGATGTCGACGAAGCGGACGTCGGCGCCGCACATCAGCGCGCAGTTGGCCGAGGCGACAAAGGAGAACGGCGTGGTGATGACCTCGTCGCCCGGCCCGACGCCCAGGGCTTCGAGCACCAGGTGCAGGCCCGCGGTGCCGGACGAGACCGGGACGGCGTACATGCGCCCGGCCCGGTGGGCGACGAGGTTGGCGAACTCGTCTTGGACCGGGCCGAGGCTGAGCCGGCCGGAGCGCAGGACGTCGACGACGGCGTCGATCTCGTGGTCCGTGATGTCGGGGCGGGAAAGCGGGATTTCGCTCATGACGGGCGGCCGTGCCTTGGGCCGGGAGTTTAGCGGGGGTCGTCTTGACCGGCCTGGGTTGGGGCCCGACGATTGGGCGATGACGCCGACGCCGCGCCAACCCCTCGCCGGTCTCCACGGGTACGCGCCCGGGGAGCAGCCGCAGTCCGGCACGGGCGGGCCCGCGCCCGAGGTGGTGAAGCTCAACACCAACGAGAGCCCCTACCCGCCCCCTTCGCCGGCGGTGCGGGCGCTGCGGGAGATCGACCCCGAGGCGCTGCGGCGGTACCCGTCGCCCGACGCCCGGCCGTTGCGCGAAGCGGCGGCGCGTCGCTACGGCGTGTCGCCAGACCAAGTCATCGCGACCAACGGGGGGGACGAGCTTCTCCGCCTGTTGATCACGGCGTACTGCGAGCCGGCGCGGGATGAAGAACCGGCTGAGGGTGCGTCCGGGGGCGGCTTGGGCGTGTGCGAGCCGACGTATTCGCTGTACCCGGTTTTGGCGGCGATCCATCACACGCCGGTGGTTCGGGCGGAACGAGATGCGGACAGCTACGCGCTCGATCCCGAGGCGACGGCCGGGGCGTGGAACGCCGGCGGCGCTCGGCTGGGCTTCGTGGTGAACCCGCACGCGCCTTCGGGCCGGTTTGAGCCGGTCGCGGCGCTCGAGGCGCTCGCGGAGCGGTTCGACGGGCTGCTCCTCGTGGACGAGGCGTACGTCGACTTTGCGCCCGGCGATGCGCTGGAGCTCGTTCGCCGGCGGGACGACGTGGCCGTGCTGCGGTCGATGAGCAAGGGCTACGGGTTGGCCGGTCTGCGGGTTGGGCTGGGCGTGGCGCCGGCGGCGGTGATCGACCTGCTGCACGCGATCCGCGACTCTTACAACGTTGATGCGCCGGCGCAGGCGGTGGCGGCGGCGGCGCTGGGCGACGAGGCCCGGCCCGAGTTCGAGGGCAACCGGGACGCCGTGCTGTCTGAGCGTGATCGTTTGACCGGGGCGCTGACGTCGCGCGGTTGGCGGGTCTGGCCGAGCGGGACGAACTTCGTGTTGGCGAAACCCGCCGAGAGCGGCCCGGATGCGGCGGCGGTGTACGCCGGCCTGAAGGAGCGGGGCGTGCTGGTGCGCTACTTCGACCACCCGGGGCTGGCGGACAAGGTGCGGATCACCGTCGGGGCGCCCGCGCAGAACGCGGCGTTGCTGGAGGGGATCGACGCGCTCTCGGCGGTTCGGGCGGGCCGGGCCGTGGCGCGGTAGAAGGGTGGGCTTCGCCCACGTCCCCTTGAGATCGAGACCGTGATGCCGCGCACCGCCCACGTCAGCCGTAACACCCACGAAACCCAGATCGACGTGGTGCTCAGCCTCGACGGCGGCCCCGCCGAGGTGTCCACCGGCGTGGGGTTCTTCGACCACATGCTGCACCACGTGTCCAAGCACGGCCGTCTGGGCCTGAAGGTCGTGGCGCAAGGCGACACGCACATCGACGACCACCACACCGTGGAAGACGTCGGCATCGCGCTGGGCGAGGCCCTGGTGAAAGCGATCGGCGACAAGCACGGGATCGAGCGTTACGGCCACGCCGTGGTGCCGATGGACGAGGCGCTGGCGCAGTGCACGGTCGATCTATCCGGCCGGCCGCACCTGGTGTTTGCGATCGACTTCAAGCCGACGGATTCGGCGGGCCCCGCGCTGGTGGGCGAGTCGATCGGGCGGTTCGACCTGCAGCTGGTGCGCGAGTTCATGCAGGCGCTGGCGAACCACGCGCGGATGAACCTGCACGTCACGGCGCCCTACGGCGACAACAACCACCACCTGGCGGAGGCGGCGTTCAAGGCGCTGGGGCGTGCGCTGCGCCAGGCCGTCGCGATCACCGGCGACGAGCTGCCGAGCACCAAGGGCGCGTTGTAGACGCTTCGCGACGTAGGCGCGACGCCCGCGCCACCGGCGGAAGCCGAGGGGCAAGGCCGGCTTAGAGCAGTTCGCGGATGTCGACGACGTGCATGCCGGCGGCGTGGCCGGCCTGGAGCCCGAGGTCGGTGTCTTCGAACACCGCGCATCGGGCGGGGTCGGCGCCGAGGCGGCGGGCGCCCTCGAGGAACGTCTCGGGGTCGGGCTTGTGGCTCGCGACGTCGTCGGCGGTGACGATCGCGTCGAACCAGCCCTCGATGTCGAGCGCTTGGAGGATGGCGTAGGCCTGGTTGTTGCGCCCGCCGGTGCCGATGGCCATGGGCTTGACGCCGCGGAAGGCCTGGGCGATGGCGAGCACGGGTTCGATGGGCTGCGTGGCCGGGGCGCCGTGCTCGAGGTAGTGGAGCTCTTTCTCTTTGGCGATGGCGGCGTGCTCGAGTGTGACGCCTTGCGCGGTGGCGAGGTCTTGCACGATGGCCGAGCTCGGGCGGCCGCCCCAGGCGTAGAACTGGTCTTCGGGGAAGTGCAGGCCGTACTTGCCGGCGATGGCGGACCAGCTGGCGAAATGCGCGGGCATGGTGTCGGCCAGGGTGCCGTCGAGGTCGAACACCAAGGCCTCGAACCGCTGGTATTGCGGGAAGGCTTCGGGCCCGGACAGGGCTTGAGGGGACTTGTCCGCCGGCGTGGTCATGGGGGGCTGCGTCGGCGGGAGTGGGCTTAGTCTTCGAGGACGGCCTGGACCGAGCGGTCGGTCGGGAGCGACAGGGCGCCGTAGGCCCGGGCGGCGGCCAGGGCGACGGGTTCGCTGTCGGACTCGATCTTCATGCGGATGGCTTCGGCTTGCTCGCCGGCGGCGCGTCGGCCGATGCGGCGGGCCGAGGCGGCGAGGCTGTCGAGCAGGGCGACTTCGTTGACGCCGTCCGCGGCCGCGGCGGCCTCGGCCAGGGCCTGCTGGGCCTCGGAGGACGGGAACAGGGCCAGCGTCCGTGCGGCCGACTCGACCACGGCCGGGCGCTCGTCGCTCAGGGCGGCGATGAGCACGGGCTCGGCTTCGTCGATCGGGAACAGGCCGGGGTCGGCCGAGAGGTTGCGGATGAGCTCCAGGGCCTCCAGGGCCATGGCCTCGGCGTCTTGGGCGGAGATCTCGGGGCCGGCGAAGGCGGCCTCGGCCTGCCGGGCGGCTTCGAGAAGGGTCTCGTCATCGTCCGGCCGGCTGGCGGCGGTGACCTGGGCGGGCGCGGGGTACTCGGTCGAGAGTCGGATCTGGTCGGCGGGGCTGGTGAGCACCAGGATGGCGGCCCCGCCCAGCTTCACGTTCTCCTGCACCAGGGCCAGGGTCTGGCCGAGGATTTCGCCTTGGGCATCGATGACGACCAGGTCCGCGGCTGGGGCGGTGGCGACCGCGGGGGCCACTTCGGCGACCGACTGGCCGGGGATGGTCACGTAGCCCAGCGACGACAGGGCCGCGGCGTAGCGGGAGGCCCGGGTGGTCGCCGCCGAGAGGACCACGGCGTACCGCTGGTCGGACTGCCGGACGGTTTCGGCGAGGGTCGGCACGACCAGTTGCATGTCGTTGAACGGCTGGTCGGGGCGGGTCTGGGCCAGGGCCATCGCGGCCCGGCGGCGGACCCGGCGGTCGGGGAAGGTCAGGGCCTGAAGCACCGCCTGCCGGGGACGATCCAGCGAAAGCAGCAGGTCGGGGCCGGCGGTCTGGGCGAGGGACTCGATGGCGTCGCGGGCGAGTTCGGGGTCGGCCGTGTCGAGGGCCCGGCCGAGCACCTCGTGCAGGCGTCGGGGCCCGGCGAGGGTGGCGTAGTAGGCGGCGGGCTTGCCGGCGTAGGCCGGGTCTTCCTCGCCGGCGAGGCGGTTTTCGCGTCGCAGGTTGGCCGAGAGGTACAGGGCCAGGGCGGCGTCGCTGCCGGGGTTGAGTTCGAGGGCGGCCCGGGCGGCCTGCATGGCGCGGTGGTCGGCGTAGGCGGCCTGCGGGGTGCGGCGCAGGTCGATGTCGCCGGCGTTGGACGCGTACCACAGCACGCCCTGGCCCTGGAGCTCGTCGAGGCCGCGGAGGTACCGGCCGCCGTAGTACTCCTCGGCGAGCAGGACGAACAGTTCGGCGGCGGTGAGGTTGGCCGGGGCGCCGATGTCGCGGCGCAGGGAATTGAAGGCGGACAGCGCGGCCCGGCTGGTGGCGCCGGTGGCGTCGGCCTGGGCGTCGAGCACCTGCTTGATGTAGGGCAGGGCGGCGGGGTAGCCGGCGTCTTGCAGGACGCCGCACAGGATCACCTGGCGGTCCGAAGGCACGTTGGGCAGGGCGACGGCCAGGGGGTACGACAGCGGGGCGCCGATGTCGGACATCGCCCGCACGACGTAGGGGCGCAGGCGGACGGCGTCGGGGTCGTCGCGGATCAGCACGTCCAGCAGGTAAGGCGCGGCGAACTGGCCGGCGGCTTGGAGGCGGCGGGTGGCGTTGACCCGTTCGCGCTCGGTGGCGCCGAGCTTGGCGATGTCGGCCTTGATGCGCTCTTCTTGGGTGGCCCGGGCGACGCGGGCAGCCTGGATCTTCGCGTACACCAGGGCGGCTTGGTCGGACACGCCGTCCATCCGGGTGGTCCGGCGGGCGACTTGGGCGAACAGGTCGTCGCCGACGACTTCGACGGCGTCGAGGAGGTCGTCCTGGCTGATTTCGTCCGACAGCAGGGCGTCGGCGGCCTGGGAGGCGCGGTCGGGCCGGGCCACGAGGACGTTGTGGATGAAGGTCCGCCAGTGGCGTTCGGCGTCGGTGCGCTCGCGTGGGCTCTGGGCCGTGGCGGGGGCGGCCGGCAGGAAGGTCAAGCAGGCGGCGGCGACGGCCAGGGCGTACAGACAGCGCCGGGCGGGGGGCAGGGTAAGGCTCATCGGGTGGGGCGCTCCGGGCGGATCGCGGGAGGGGGGAGAATCGTGAAACTACGGTTACGACCCATAGGCGTCAAGGAATCCGCGGCGGGGAGAATCCGGCGGCCGGGCCCCGCGGCGGGCCGGAATCGCCTAGATTCGCGGCCGGCCCCGCTCACGGATCGGGCAGGGGCCCCGGCGGGCGGGCGCGGCGTTGGGCCCGCAGCCGGCCGGGCGTCCGATACCGTCTTGCCGCCGACATGCTGGCCTTCCGCGTCTTCGATGAATCCGGGACCCCGGCCCCCCGCTGGCCGATCCGCAACGCCCACGCCGTGGGGGCGGACGGCAACGCCATGCGCGCCCGGATCGTCGCGGCCGACGGGCTGATCACCATCGACCGGCGCGACCCCGGGCCGGCGGCCCTGGCCCTCCAGCACGACCTGGGCGAGCTCGGCTCGGTGACCCTCCAGACCTGCCTGCTGCCCGACCGCGACGAGCCGTATGTCCTCGAGCTCGAGCTGGCCCGGCACCGGCTGATGGTGCTGCTGGCGAAGCTGGAAGACTGGCTGCTGTTCGAGCTGTCGCACGACCACCCGGTGCAGAAGCACGCCGACCAGGGGCGGGAGCTGTTCATCGAGGCCCTGGGGGTGCAGAAGCGCGACCCGGCCCGGGCCGCGGCGCTCGGCCGGGCGGCGCTGCACGAGGCGTTCGACGGCAGCGAGGCGTTGGCGCTGGCCCACTCGTCGACCCTGCTCCAGCGGCGCACCGCGCAGGCCGGCCCGGGCGGTGCCCCGCGCGTCGGCTGCGGGATGACCCTCGGCGCCACCGACCCGCGCCTCCGGCACGCGTTGCGGAGCCACTTCGACTATTGCCTGCTGCCCACGCCCTGGCGGGTGATCTCGCCGGCCGAGGGCCAGCGCCAGTGGCAGACCCTCGACGCCTGGTCGCAGTGGGCCAAGCGCGTGCAGCTGCCGGTGGTTGCGGGGCCGGTGCTCTCGTTCGAGCCCGGGCAGGTGCCCGAGTGGCTGTACATCTGGGAGCACGACTACGACACGGTGCGCGACCTGGTGTACGAGCACGTCGAGGCGCTGGTCCGCCGGCTGGGCCCGAGCGTCGGGGCGTGGGTCGTCGCCTCGGGCCTGCACATCAACGAGCACTTCGTGCTGACCTTCGAGCAGCTGATGGACCTGACCCGCATGGTCAGCATGCTGGTGAAGAAGCTGCAGCCCAACGCCAAGGTGGTGATCGAGCTCAAGCGGTGCTTCGGCGAATACTTCGGGCGCAACCCGCGGTCGATCCCGCCGGCGATGTACGCCGACCTGCTGGTGCAGTCGGGGATCCATTACGACGTGCTGTCGCTGGCGATCCCGATGGGCCAGCCGGTCGATGGGCAGTACACGCGCGACCTGATGCAGCTGTCGACGACGCTCGACCTGTACGGGCAGTACGGCAAGCCGCTGGTGGTGAGCCTGTGCGCGCCCAGCCGTCCGGTGACGTCGATCATGGTGGCCTCGCCCGGCGACGAGCCGGTGGACGAGAACTCGGGGCGTTGGCGTCGGCCGTGGTCGCCGCTCGTGCAGGGTCACTGGTTGGAAGCGGCGATGCAGATCGCCATGAGCAAGCCGTTTGTCGAGTCGGTGGCCTGGCGGGAGCTGGTGGACCATCCCGACATCGAGCTGCCGATGAGCGGGCTGGTGGACGAAGACCTGTGCCCCAAGCCGTCGTGGCGGCGGCTGCTGGGTTACCGCCAGCACCTGGCGCAAGGCCCGGCGGCGGCGCCCGGCGGGCCGGCGCCCGGGGGCGCAGCGTGAGCACAACCGAGTGGCAAGGCGGCGCACGGGTCGGCGCCGGGGCGGTGTTGATCTACGCGGTCGTGGCTTTGCTGGTCGGTTGGGGCGACGCGGCCCGGCCGGCCGCATCGGAGGTCGCGCGATCGACCGGCGAACTCGTCGACATGAATCGGGCCGACGCCGACCGGCTACGCCTGCTGCCCGAGGTCGGGCCGGGTCGGGCCCACCGGATCGTGAGCGAGCGCGAGGCCAACGGCGCGTTTGGTTCGGTCGCCGAGCTCGAGCGCGTGTCGGGGATCGGCCCGGCGGTGCGCGGCGGTCTTGAGCCCTGG
>JBCCXV010000098.1:0-8282 GCA_039191195.1 Planctomycetota bacterium | reverse complement strand
TGTCGACCGATGCGCCGGGGATCGCGGCGAGCGAGACGGTGTACACGATCCTCTCGCCGACGGGGCACTCGTTCCACGCCAACTCGCTGGCGCTGGAGGCGTACCTGGGCACGCCGATCCCCGAGCCGATGACGGCGTCGCTTGCGGCGCTTGCCGGCGTCGGCTGGCTGGTGCGTCGTCGCGCGGCGTGACGCGCGGCCGATGGTGATCGTTTGATGTCGACGAGCCCCGGTGTTCGGCCGGGGCTCGTCGCGTTTGTGCGGGGTCGGCGGCGGTCGCGAGGTGCGACACGCCCTAAGCTCTGCGCATGCGGGCATTGGATCGGCTGGCGGCTGAGTGGGAGGCGGCGGGGGTTGCGGTGCGTTTTGGCGAGCCGATGGGGCCTCGGACGTGGTTCGGGGTGGGTGGTGAGGCGGCGGTGTTTGTGGAGCCGGCGGATGAGGCGGGGCTAACGGCGGTGGTGAAGGGGTGCTGGGCCGAGCGGGCGGGGTGGCGCGTGCTGGGGTCGGGGGCGAACCTGCTGGTGCTGGACGGGGGAGTCGATGCGGCGGTGGTGTCGCTGAGCGCGGCGGCGTGGCGGGCGGTGGATGGGCTGGATGGCGACGCGGGGGCGGGGGGCGAGGTGGTGGTGACGGTCGGGGGCGGGGCGGACCTGATGAAGCTGGTGCTGCGGACGGCCAAGGCGGGGCTGGCGGGGCTCGAGGGGCTGGCGGGGGTGCCGGCCACGCTGGGGGGCGCGGTGCGGATGAACGCGGGCGGGGCGTTCGGCGAGGTGGGGCCGGCGGTGCGTCGGGCGCGGGTGATGGATGCGGACGGGGTGGTGCGGTGGGTGGAGCGGTCGGAGATGCGGTTTGGGTATCGGCGGGGGGACGTGGGGGCGCCGCTGATCCTGGCGGTGGAGCTGGGGCTGACGCCGGGCGAGCCGGAGGAGCTGGTGCGGCGGGTGAAGGAGGTGTTTGCGTACAAGAAGGCGAGCCAGCCGATGGGCGACAACTCGGCGGGCTGCGCGTTCAAGAACCCCAAGGGGGCGGTGCCCGACGCGGTCGCGGGGTGGGGCGCTGGGAAGCTGATCGACGCGGCGGGGCTCAAGGGCCTGCGGATCGGCTGCGCGAGCGTGTCGGAGGTGCACGCCAACTTCATCTCGGTGGATCAATCGGCCAAGTCCGGCGGCGGCCGGGCGGACGACGTGTTGGCGTTGATCGAGCGGGTCGCAGAGGCGGTCGAGGCGCGGTTTGGCGTGCGGCTAGAGCGCGAGCTGGTGGTGTGGGGGCGGCCGCGGCAGGGCGGGTGATCGGCTAGGCTGCTTGCCCGGTTTTCGGCCGACAACACCCCGTCACAGACTTGACCAGGAGCCAGCGATGTCGATCCAGTACGGCGCCCAGATGTACACCCTCCGCGAGCACTGCCAGACGCCGAGCGACATCGCCAAGAGCTGCAAGAAGGTCAAGGCGATGGGTTACGACGGCATCCAGGCGTCGGCCGCGGGGTTCAACGACATCGACGCCGGCGAGCTCAGGCGGATCCTCGACGACAACGGGCTGGTCTGCGGGGCGACGCACAAGAGCATGGATCTGCTCGCCGACGCCGACGCGGCCGCGGCGTATCACGAGCAACTCGGCTGCACGCTGACGGCGATTGGCGGGTTTGGCTTCGGCGGCGAGAGCCGCGCGTCGTGGGGCGAGTTCACGGCGTCGTTCAGCAAGGCGGCCGCGGCCTGCGCCGCCAAGGGGCTGCGCGTCGGGTATCACAACCACAGCCACGAGTGGTCGCCGTTCGAGATCGAGGAGCACCCCGAGTCGATCAGCCCGAAGGACACGCCGATGGAGATGCTGGCCGAGGGGCTGGAGCCGCCGGCGTGGTTCGAGCTGGATGTGTATTGGGTGGCGCACGGCGGGGGTGACCCGGCGGCGTGGATCGATCGGCTGGCGGGGCGGGTCTACGCGCTGCATTACAAGGACATGACGATCACGCCGACGCGTGAGCCGAAGATGTGCGAGGTCGGGGCGGGGAACCTGAATTGGCCTCGGATCCGGGCCGCGGCGGCGTCGGCGGGGGTGGAGTGGGTGTTCGTGGAGCGGGATTCGGGCGATCTAGACCCGTTCGACAGCCTGCAGAAGTCGATCGAGAACATCCGTGCCTGGGGCTGATGGGGGATTCGCCGGGGCGGGGTGGCCTGCCGGGTTGAAAACTCGGCCGCGACCTGCCAAACTGCCCGGCTCGCTCCGTCGGACGTCGGCGGGCGGTGTGCGAACGACGCGTCGGAGAACGACCGAATGGCGATCCGGATCAAGGCCCGTAGCGGCGAGTCGGCCGAGCAGATGCTCCGCCGGTTCAAGAAGCTCTGCGAGAAAGAGGGCCTCACCAAGGACATCAAGAAGCGGGCTTACTACGAGAAGCCCTCGGAGCGTAAGCAGCGGGCGCTGCGCAAGAGCCAGAAGCGCCAGCAGCAGTCCGACATGATGCGTCGCCGCTGATCGCGGCGGGCCGGTCGGTCACGCGAGCCGAGTGCGGCGTTGACAAGCGAGCGATGGTGGATGATTGACGCGGGCCTTGCGGCTCGCGTTGTTTTTTTGCGGTGTTTGCCGGGTGAATCGGCTGTCGGTGCTATGATGCGTGCAAGGCGAGATGGTTTCTTATTTGTGATTGCGATAACGACTTGACCGAGACAACAGCCAAGACGACGCCGCGTCATGAGGGTGAGGCGGGTGCAGGGTCGGTGCCGCCGACCGATGCGTTTGCGATCGCTGCGGCGCGGGAGCTGTCGGACCGTCGTTGCGATCAGGTGATGGTGCTGGACGTGCGTGGGCTGAGCACGGTGTGTGACTTCGTGGTGCTGGGGACGGGGACGTCGGACCGTCAGGCTAAGGCGGTGGGCAAGCACGTCGAGGACCTGGGGGCCGAGATGGGGATGCAGCGTCTGGCCAGCGACGCGGACCCGCGAGCGACGTGGGTGGTGGTCGATTTTGGGGCGGTGATGGTGCACGTGTTCGAGCCCGCGACGCGGGCGCACTACGACCTGGAGATGCTCTGGGGCGACGCGCCGCGGCTGCCCTGGCGGCGTGAGCCGTCGGCGGGGGCGTCGGCCGATGCCGGGCAAGAGGAGTAAGCCGAGGCGGCGGTACCGCCCGGCTGGTTTCGACTAACGGCGTGCCAATCGAGGCAGAGCCCAATCCACAGGATCAGGAAAGGAATCGATATGTCGAGTTTCGTCGTTGCGTTTAAGGAAGAGATCCGCCGGCTGGCGCGTAAGGAAGTCAAGGAGCAGACCGGGGCGATGCGCAAGCAGGTGGCGGGCTACCGCTCGCAGATCGCTTCGCTGCGTCGTGAGGTGGCCGAGCAGCAGCGTCAGATCAAGGCGTTGGAGAAGGCGGTCGGCAAGGTCGGCGACGCGGGCGGCAACGGGGCGGCGGAGGAGGAGGGGCCTCAGATCCGCTTCTCGCCGGCGGGGTTTGCGTCGCACCGCGAGCGGCTGGGGCTGTCGGCGTCGGACATGGGCAAGCTGCTGGGCGTGACCGGTCAGTCGGTGTACGCCTGGGAGCAGGAGCGATCGCGGCCGCGGCGCAAGCAGATGGCGGCGATCGCCGAGGTGCGGGCGATGGGCAAGCGTGCGGCGCTCGCTCGGCTCGAAGAGCTGGGCTGATCTCGCGCGGGCGCTCGGCGGGTTCCTCGGCAGGGGCGAGGCGTGGCGATGAGCGGCGCAGCGATGAGTGGCGTGGTCGAGCGGCGTGGGGCGTTTCGCGCGGCGGTGCTGGTCTACGCGGCCGGGCTGGCGGTGATTGTGTGCGCCGGGGCGTGGCTGATGGCTTCGCCTTGGGCGACGCCGGCTGGCGATGCGGCGGACGCCTGGGAGCGGGCGTTCACGGCGGTGTCGGCGGCGTGCGGGTCTGGGCTGGCGTGGCGTGATCCGGCGACGCGCTGGACACCGGCGGGTCAGTGGCTGCTGATGGGCGTGGGGCAGGCGGGCTGGCTGTGGACCGTGGCGTTCGGGGCGGGGCTGCTGGGCTCGATCCTGGGGCGGGGTGCGTGGCGAACTGGGGCGCTGGCGGTGGTGTGGTGCGTGGCGGTGCAGGCGCTGCTGGCGGCGGCGGCGTGGGGTGCGTGGCGGGAGGCGGCGCTGGCGATGGCGGGGCTGGGGTGGCGGCTGAGGCCTGCCGAGCCGGGTGCGGCGGTGGTGCTGGGGGTGATCCTGCCGGCGGGGCTGATCGGGGCGCTGGGGGGCGGATGGTGGCTGTGGCTGGCGCGGCGGGGGGTGACGTGGCGGAGCTACGCGCGGGTGGCGCTGGGGCTCACGGCGGGGGTGTTCCTGGTGGGTTTGGTGGCGGTGGGGGTGGCCGAGGCGTTGCCGGGGTGGTTCGATCGGCTGGGCATCGGTCAGACGGCGGGGCGGGTATCGGCGGAGGGGGACGTGTTGGCGGCGCTGGGGACGGCGGGGACGGCGACGATGGACGCGATGGGGGCGGGCCGGGGGGAGGTCGAGCCGGGGTCGCTTCGGCCGGGGGGGCGGTGGGCGCTTCTGCCGGTGATGCTGCTGGGCGGTGCGGTGCTGGGGGGCGGCGGGGGGTTGCCGGTGCTGGCGTGGCTGGCGTGGGGGTCGCGGTGGGGCCGGTGGGGGCGTTGGGGCCGGCCGATGCGTCGGATCGGGGTGACGATGATGCTGGGGCTGGGGGCGTGGGTGTGTGCGGCGGTGTGGGCGATGCTGTTGGTGGAGCCTTACGGGCTGGGTGTGCTGTTGTTTGACGTGGTGAGCGCGACGGCCTTGGTGGGTTGGTCGGCGGGTGTGCCGGGGGAACTGACGGCGTGGGGGCAGGGGGTGTTGCTGGCGTCGACGGTGTTTGGCCGGCTGTGGCCGATGGTGTCGATCGCGGTGTGGGGTCGGATGTGCGAGACTGCCGCGCGGGAGCCGTGATGAACATTGTGATCTGTGGGGCCGGCGAGGTCGGCCGACATTCTGCGGAGGTGTTGCAGCGTGCGGGTCACGCGGTGACGGTGATCGATCGCCAGCAGGGGCCGTTGGACGTGATCGACGACACGCTGGACGTGCGGACGCTGCGGGGCAGCGCGACGCAGGCCGAGGTGCTGCTGGAGGCGGGGTGCGCGACGGCGGACCTGTTCATCGCGGCGACGAGCCTGGACGAGGTGAACCTGCTGGCCGCGTCGGTCGCGAAGGGCGTGGGCATCAAGCGCTGCATCGCGCGGGTGCACCACGGGGCGTTCTTCGAGCAGCGCGGCATCAACTACGCCCAGCACCTGGGGATCGACCACCTGGTGTGCCCGGAGTACACGACGGCCTTGGCGATCGCGGGTGTGGTGAAGGCGCCGGGGGCGTCGGCCGTCGAGCAGTTTGCGCAGGGCAAGATCGAGATGGCTCGCATGCCGGTCGGCCTGGGGACCAAGGTCAACGGCGTGGCGCTGCGTCACCTGAAGATGCCGGCCCCGGCGCGCGTGGTGCTGGTCGAGCGCAAGGGGGTCGCGACGCTGGCGGACGCGGACACGATCGTCGACGCCGGGGACGTGGTAACGGTGATCGGCGAGTCGGAGGACCTGGACCGGGTGCGCAAGATGTTCGGCGCCCAGGCGGCCAAGCGGCGGAGCGTGATGCTGGTGGGCGGGACGACGCAGGCGGTGTGGCTGTGTCGGGCGTTGCGTCACAAGCAGCTGAGCGTGCGGTTGTTTGAGCCGGACGCGGCGCGGGCCGAGGAGCTGGCCGAGAAGCTGAGCTGGGTGACGGTCTTGAACGCGGACGTCCTGGACTCCGACGTGCTAGCCGATGAGGGGGTCGATCAGGTGGACGCGTTCTGCTCGGTCAGCGACGACGACGAGACCAACATCCTGCTGGCGGCGCAGGCCAAGAGCCAGGGGGCGCGGATGTCGATCGCGGTGCTGCAGCGGCCGACGTTCCTGCACCTGCTCAAGCACGTGGGGATCGACCGGGCGTTCAGCCCGCGGTCGACGGCGGTCGTGGAGATCGAGCGTCGGCTGGAGAAGTCGCCGGTGCGGAAGCTGGCGGAGCTGACGGGCGGGGCGGCGAGCGTGTACGAGGTGCGGGTGACGCTGGCGGCGACGGAGGTGGTGGGCAAGCCGCTGCACGACGTGAAGTTCCCGGCCGGGGCGAGCCTGGCGGTGGTGCAGCGGGGCGATGAGGTGTGGCTGCCGCAGGCGGAGAGTGCGCTGGAGCCGGGCGACGTGGCGATCGCGATCTGCGGGCCCGAAGCGATCAAGGCGATGCGTCGGATGTTCGGCGCCCGCGCGGCGACGGGGTCGGCCGGGTGGTTCCGGCGGCGGGGGTGAGGCGGATGTGGTGCGACACGGGGGCGTGGTGATCAGTCGGTGGCGGCGAATTCAGCGAGGTGCTGCTCGGCGTGCTCGCGTGCGTTGGCGAGGTGGGCGCCGATGTCGCCGCGCGACTCGTCGTCGGTGACGGTGGCGACGAGCTGTCGGAGCTGCTCGCGGGCCTTGCGCCATCGGTCGATCACGACGGCGACGGGCTGGTCGGTGGCCCAGGCGGCCTCGCGGGCGTTGTGGGTGTCGGCGTCCGGCCAGGGGTCGGTCGGGCCGAGGTCGTCGCCGCCGTACCAGCGATCGGCGGGCAGCTCGGGGCCGCCGCGGAAGATGGTCTCGACGACGGGCAGGGTGGTCTCTTCCCAGAAGGCGAGGTGGGCGAGCATCTGCTTGGGCGTCCAGCCGTCGCGGATGGGCCGGTCCCAGTCGTCGGGGCCGAGCTCGTCGAGGCGGCGCTCGAGACGCGTGCGGTGGTCGTCGAGCCGGGCGATCTCGTCGGCGGCCCATTGGCTGTTGGGTGTCATGCGGGATCGCTCCGGGCGGTGATCGTGAAGATAGCGGCGAGGGTGTTGGCGACGTGCGTTGCGTGATGCTCTGCTAGCGTGCGCGGCGTGAACTACCGATTCGTCGCGCAGCAGTTGGGGTTGTTGGCGTTGGTGCTGGCGGGCGCGATGGTGGCGAACGTGGCGGGCATGGTGTTGCTGGCGGGCGAGGGGCTGCGGAGCCCGGCGGTGGTGGCGTTGTCGACGTCGGCGGGGATCGTGGGGGCGCTTGGGTTCTCGGTGCAGGCGTTGAGCCGACGGCGGGGGAACCAGACGCTGGGGCGGCGGGAGGCGTTGCTGCTGGTGGGGTTGACGTGGCTGCTGGGTGCGGTGGCGTCCGCGCTGCCGTTTTACTTCTGGGCGTTGTTCTCGCACGGCCTGGACGCGGCGCACGCGTTCCTGTCGCCGGCGGCGTGCTATTTCGAGGCGATGAGCGGGCTGACGACGACGGGGGCGACGGTGGTGACGAACGTCGACGCCTTGCCGCCGCCGCTGCTGCTGTGGCGGTCGCTGACGCAGTGGCTGGGCGGGCTGGGGATCGTGGTGCTGTTCGTGGCGGTGCTGCCGAGCCTGGGCGTGGGGGGCAAGCGGTTGTTCGCGGCCGAATCGACCGGGCCCAAGAAGCAGGGCGTTCGGCCGCAGGTCAAGGACACGGCCCGGGCGCTGTGGCTGATCTACGCGGGGCTGACCGCGGCGCTGGTGGTGATCTTCTGGCTGCTGGGCATGGGGTGGTACGACGCGCTGGACAACGCGCTGTCGACGACGGCCAGCGGCGGGTTCTCCACGCGTAACGCCAGCATCGGGCACTTCAACTCGTGGGCGATCGATCTGGTGACGATCGTGTTCATGGTGCTGGCGGGGGTGAACTTCGGGCTCTATTACCGGCTGAGCCGGGGCGACGTCGCGTCGGTGCTGCGCGACCGCGAGCTGTGGTGGTACCTGGGGATCCTGGCCGCGGCGACGGCGGTCGTGACGGCGGCGCTGGTCGGGCAGACGCTGGTGACGACGACGGGGGCCGAGCTGCCCGGCCCGGCGGCGCAGGCCCAGGGCGAGACGGGCGTGGGGCTGCCGACGGCGTTGCTGTACTCGGGGTTTGCGGTGGTGTCGGTGCAGACGACAACGGGGTTTGCGACGGCGGACTGGAACCTGTGGCCGTTCGCGGCGACGGCGACGCTGATCGCGGTGATGTTCGTCGGCGGGTCGGCGGGTTCCACGGCGGGCGGCATCAAGGTGATGCGGATCATGATCGCGGTGAAGGTGCTGATGACGGAGATCGGGCGGGTGTTCCGCCCGGCGAAGGTCAGGCCGGTGCGGGTGGGCGACGCGACGGTGTCGGCGGAGATGCGTCAGTCGACGCTGGCGTACATCCTGATCGTGGCGCTGCTGTGGGCGGGGGGGACGTTTGGGTTGATGGTGCTGGAGCCGGCCGGGACGGTGGATTTCACCACCGCGGCGTCGGCG
>JBCCXV010000097.1:0-8289 GCA_039191195.1 Planctomycetota bacterium | reverse complement strand
CAGGCCGCGGTCGCCGGGCTCCACACCGACCCCGACGCCGGCCCGGGGCTCGACCACTACGGCTTCATCGTCCAGGGCGGGTACTTCGTCGTGCCCGACACCTGGCACGTCTTCGGCGGCTGGACGTATCTTGCGATCGACGACGCCGGACTGGCCGCGGGCGCCGACGACCGGCTCAACGCCCTGTCCGCCGGCGTCAACTACTTCTACAAGCCCAACCGGGTGCGGATCACCGGCGACGTGATCGTCCTGCTCGACCAGGCCCAACGCCTGCCCGGCGCCTTCAACACGCCGGCCTCGACCAGCCTGGGCCTGCTGCCCGACTCGCCCGGCGATGGCGGACAGGTCGTCGCCCGCATCCAGGTGCTGCTGCTGTTCTGACCCCAGTTCAGGGGCGGGTTTAAGGCGGCCGAGTTGAACACCCCGGATAGCGCTAGGGGCCACCCAATCAGATCGCCTTGCTGGCGCATTTTCCCCATCCTGTGCTCATAGAATGAGCGCAAGGTGAGGTTGGAGTCGCGATAAACCGCGTACCCGACACCGGGCTTGTGTTTGACGGCGGGTCACGACGCCGCTATTTCACGGTAATCTTGCGCATCTGGACAAGATAGGGGGTTCAATGTGTGAGAAAGATAAATACTGTAATGATGAGTATTCGCGCTAGAAATGTGAATGTTGTGTGATATTCTGGGGAGTATTGGGAGCCCGCGGGCTTGGGTGTGGGTTCTGGGGAATCTCTTTCACTACTTCTTCAGTGGGGCGGCAACAAGATGACCACCGTGCAGACTTCGGACCCGGTCGAGGCGTCGGCGCGCAAAGACACGCTGTCGATCTTGATCGTGGAAGACGAGCAAGACCTTCTCGAACTTCTCAAGTACAACCTCTCCCGCGAGGGCTACGAGGTGCGCACCGCCACCAGCGGTGAGGAAGGCCTGCGGCTCGTGCGGGCCGAGCACCCCGACCTGATCCTGCTCGACCTCATGCTGCCGGCGATGGACGGCCTGGAGGTCTGCCGAACCCTCAAGAGCCGCGAGCACACCGGCGCCATCCCCGTGATCATGCTCACGGCCAAAGGCGAGGAGAGCGACATCGTCCGCGGCCTGGAGATCGGCGCCGACGACTACATCACCAAGCCCTTCTCGCCCCGCGTGCTCATGGCCCGCATCACCGCGGTCATGCGGCGGGCCGAGCGCGAGCAGAACGAAGAGATCGAGCAGGTCATCGAGGCCGGCGGCGTGACCGTCGACCGCGAACGCCACGAGGTCGAAGTCGGCGGCAGCACCGTCGACCTCACCGCGACCGAGTTCAAGCTCTTGTCGCTGCTGGCCAGCAAGCCGTCGCGCGTGTTCACCCGTCAACAGATCATCGAGTCGATCCACGAGGGCTTCGCCGCCGTGACCGATCGTTCGGTGGACGTCCAGGTGGTGTCGCTGCGTCGCAAGCTCGGCGCCGTCGGGCGGAACATCGAGACCGTCCGGGGCGTCGGCTACCGCTTCCGCGGCTGACCGCACCGCCCGTGACCGAGCCCGCGGCCACCCCGCCACACCGGCCACAGGCCCAACCCGCACGCTGGACCCCGGCGGCGCCGCACCGGCGCCTCGGGCGCGGCGTGGGCGCACCACGATGAGCGCGTTTCTACTCGCCAACACGACTTGCGGCCTCGCCGCCCCGGGCCCCGCGCCCGTGCTGGGCGCGATGAGCGCCCAGTCGCTGTGGATCGCCACCCTCGCGGCCCTGCTGGGCGTGACGCTCCTGGCCTTCGGCGTGTGCCTGCTGCTGATCCACCGGGCGATGCGCAAGCTCGAATCGTCGGCGACCCGCCTCGCCGCGGGCAGCCTCAGCACCCGGGTCTCGGCCCAGGGACCGCTGCATATCGGCCGGCTCGCCTCAACCCTCAACAAGATGGCCCGCCAGCTCGACGACCGGCTCTCCACCGTGGTCCGCCAGCGGAACGAGCTGGGCGCGGTGCTGTCTTCGATGGTCGAAGGCGTCGTCGCCGTCGATCTGGAAGAACGCGTGATCTCGCTCAACCGCGCCGGCGCCGGGCTTCTCCGGGCCGAGGCCGGGTCGCTCATCGGTAGGCCGATCCAGGAAGCCGTGCGCAACCCACGGCTGGTCGAGCTTATCCGCGATACCGTCCGCAAGCGCAAGGCCGTTACCGGAGAGATGACCCTCCGTGGCGGGATCGACTCGACCCGCGAACGCTCGCTCCAAGTCCAGACGGCGCTGCTGCGCGAGGGCAGCGGCGAACTCCTGGGCGTGCTGGTGGTCTTGCACGACGTCACCCAGCTCCGACGGCTGGAGTCGGTCCGGCGGGACTTCGTCGCCAACGTCTCGCACGAGGTGAAGACGCCGGTGTCGGCGATCAAGGCCGCGATCGAAACCATCCTCGACGACCCGGACATCGACGTCGCCCAAGCCCGGCAGTTCATGCGGATGATCGCCCGGCAGTCCGACCGGCTCGACGCCATCGTCGAAGACCTGCTTACGCTCACCCGGATCGAGAACGAGTCCGAGAGCCACGACGTCGAGCTCACCACCGAGCCGGTCGAAACCATCATCTGGGGTGCGGTCGAAACCTGCGGCGCCAAGGCTTCGGCGAAAGAAATCGCCCTCGAAGTCCAGGCCGACCCCGAGGTGTACGCCCGGATGAACGGCCTGATGCTCGAGCAGGCGCTGGTGAACCTCATCGACAACGCCGTGAAGTACAGCGACGAGCGTACGACCGTCCGGGTGGAGATGACCCGCGACGAGGGCGAGGTGGTCGTCGCCGTGCGCGACCAGGGCCGCGGGGTCGAGGCCGACCACCTCACCCGGATCTTCGAGCGGTTCTACCGGACCGACAAGGCCCGCTCGCGCGACCTCGGCGGCACCGGGCTAGGTCTTTCGATCGTGAAACACGCCGCCGAGGCGCTCGGCGGCCGGGTGTCGGTCGACTCCGAGCCCGGCGTCGGCTCCGAGTTCCGGATCCACCTCCAGGCCGCCGAACCCGAGGCGGAGGTGGAAGACCAGGAAGGATCGGGTTCAATCTCGGTTAATCCGGGCCCCGACGGGCCAATGGATGTTGACGGCGTCCGGCTTGTGAAGGACGATTCTTCTGTAACGGCCGAGGCGGGCCAAGACGGGTTGGAGGACCCTGAGACACCCCGCCTCGCGTCGCCCCCCGAGGGCTGGTCCGACGCCGACCGCCCGCACCCGACCCCGGTGCAGACCGAGTCGGGCCCCGCCTGATTTCCGGGAGGCCGATCCGAGAGGACGCCCCTCCCGCCGCGAGCACGCCGACGCCCCGTGGCGTCCCCGCACGCCCTGCTCGGATTCCCCTGATTCCTGCGGCTCCGCCGGGCGGAGCACCACGGCCCCGCGAGTCTTTCTGCCATGGCGATATTCCTGCAACGCCAAGTCGAGAAGGTCAAGAAGATGCTTCTCACCCTCGCCGGGGTGAGCGAGGAGGCCATGCACGACGCGCTGCGCGCCGTGATCGAGCGCGACGCCGACCTGGCCCGCTCGGTGATCGACCGGGCGCCCCGGCTCGACGAAGCCCGGATCGCCCTCGAAGAAGAATGCCTGCACACCCTGGCCCTGCATCAGCCGGTCGCCTTCGATCTCCGGTTTGTCGTGGCCGTCCTCAAGATCGCCGCCGACCTCCACCGCATCGGCCAGCACGCCGTCAACGTCGGCGAGTCGGCCGTGTCGCTCACGCACCTGCCCGTGCTCGATCGCTGGCCCGTCGACGTACGGGTGATGGCCGACGAAGCGCTAACCATGCTCGACCAGTCGCTGTCGGCGCTGGTGCAGGTCGACGCCGAGCGCGCCCGGGCCGTCCGCAAGTCCGACAACCGCATCGACGCCATGAACCGCAAGGGCTATCAAGACTGCATCGCCGCAATGCAGGCCCAGCCCGAGCGCATCGAGCAGCTCATGATCCTCTCGGGCGTGTCTCGCCAGATCGAGCGCGTCGCCGACCACGCCTGCAACATCGCCGCCGACGTCATCTACCTGGCCGACGGCGAGGTGGTCCGGCCCGCCGGCTTCGAGCCGGCCGCCGAGTTCCCCCCGCAGACCGGCCGCACCTCGGCCTGAGGCGCGTCAGCCCAGCCCGCGCACCAGAAGCTGCGCCGCCAACGTCATCAGGATCAGCGCCACCGGATACGCCGCCGCGTAGGCGATCACGGGCGCGTCGGCGTCGGTCTTGGCCGTGATCGCGCCCAGGCCCGGCGTCGAGGTCATGCCGCCGCACGAACCGCCGAGCGATTCCAGCATCGACAAGCCGAACACCTTGCGCGCCACCAGGAATGCCGAGAGCATCGGGATCACGGCCACGGCAATCGCCACGCCCACCAGCGCCACGCCGTGCTCGGCGAGCACCGGCCCCAGCGCCCTGCCGGCCTTCACCCCGGCGCCGGCCAAGAACATCACCAGCCCGACCTCCATCAGCACCAGCCGCGACGCCCGCGGCAAGTATCCCACCAGGCCGGCGAACCGGCCGAAGTGCCCCAGCACCAGACCCACCAGCAGCGGGCCGCCCGCCAAGCCGAGCGCCAGCGACCCCCCGCCCGGCAACGGCAGCGGCATCAGACCGGCCGCCACACCCAGCGCGATGCCCACCCCCAGCGAGATCAGGTCGCTCTGGTCGATCAGCTGCGCCCGGTGGCCGGCGGCCTCGGCGAACCCGGGCAACGCTTCGGCCGGGCCCACCACCGTGAGCATGTCGCCGCTGTGCACCGCCGTGTCGGGCCGGGGCACGAACTCAACGCCAAACCGCCGCAGCCGCGTCACGATTACGCCGTACCGGCCCATCAGGTCGAGCTCGTGCAGGGTTTTGCCGGCCATCGCGCGCGAGCTCAGCGCGACCTGCCGGCGTTCGCGCTCGCTGTCGAGCGGGGCCAAGTCGCGATCCTCGACCCGGTGCCCGATCAGGTCGACCACCTTGTCCAGGTCGTCGGTGCGTCCGATGAGCATCACACGGTCGCCCACGCGGAACACGAAGTCGGCCCGGATCGGAACTAGGCGGCCTTCCTCGACGTGGCGCGACAACTGACAGCCCGAGTCCGCCAACGCCGCGACGTTGCCGACCGGGCGGCCTTCGAGCGCCGGGTTGGCCACCTCCACCAGCGCGCGGGTGATGGTTTGGCGGTCGGCGTGTGCGGTCTTCTCTGCCGACGCGTCAGAGAAGTCTTGCTTCAGCAGCCGCGGCAACCCTTGCACGAATAGAACGACGCCCACGACGCCGAACGGGTACGCCAGCCCGTAGCCCACCGACACGCGCTCGCCGCCGTCGCCGAAGACGCCCGCCGCCGCTTCGCTGCCCGCCGCCAGGGCCGGCGTGCTGGTGAGCGCCCCGGCGAAGATGCCCGCGGCCAGGTCGGCCGGGATGCCCGCGGCCCAGGCCAGCACCGCCGTCGTCACCGCGCCCGTACCGACGGCCGTCACGCTCACCAGGGCCAGCGCGTTGCCGCGCCGCGCGAACGCCCGGAAGAACGTCGGACCGGCCGTGAGCCCGACGCAGTACACGAACAGCACCAGCCCCAGCGTCGTGGCGCCGTCGGGGATGGCGTAACCCAGCCAGCCCGCGGCCAGGGCGGCAAACAGTACGCCCGAACTGCCCAGCGAAATCCCCTTCACCGTGACACGCCCGAGCGCCATGCCGCAGGCGATGCAGCCGAACAGCACGATCAGCGGGTGGATGGCGAAGCGTTCGGCCAGTGGCGCGGCCGTGTCGACGGCGCCGGCTGCCCCGGGTTGCGCCCAGGCGGACGAGGCGCACAGCAACGCAACCGCGAGCCCGACGGCGTACGCGCACCCGCGAGACACGTTGCCACTTGCGGTCAGCGCTTGCGGCCCTGCTTGGTGAACAGCAGGCGGTCGGCCGAGTGCCACACGCCCTTGCCCGCCGCCATGTGGGTCGGGCGTACGCGCACGAACTCCTCGCCGTCTTCCGAGGCGATCTCGCGCACCGTGCCGGTCATCTCGCCGCCGAGGGTGCGGACGATGTCCCCGACTTCGATGGGTCTCCCCTCGTAATCGGTGGCGGTATCGATCGGCTGGGACACGCGAGGCCTCCAAGGGGGTCAGTCTAACGGACGCACGCCGGCCGCCGGGGCGCACACGCGTGGTCCAACACGGCGAGACAAAACCCGCCCGATGGCCGCGATCCACCCCCGCCCCCCCGAACCTTCGGATCCGCCGGCCCGCGGATCGACGCCACTGACAACTGGTACGTTGCCCGGCATGGCCGAGTTCACCTTTATCTGCCCCCATTGCGGCGAGCCCCAGACCGTCCGCGCGGACCAGCTCGACGGCCCCGTGGTCTGTCAGGCCTGCGGGATGCCGTTCTTCGCCCGCGTGCCCGACGCCAAGCTCGCCATGGCCGACGGCCGGGCCGTCCGCGCCCCCGGCGACGAGCCCGAGGCCGAGGTCGCCACCTTCCACCCCGCGGCCTTCCGCCAAACCCCGATGCGCACCGCCAGCTGGGTCGGGCTCCTGGTCTTCGCCGTCGCCGGTTCGATCGCGGCTTGGACGCAGCTGGAGGGCGCCCCGCGCACCATCCTGGCCTGGGCCGGGCTCGTGCTCGCGGTCATCGCCCTGGGCGGCCTGGGCGTGATGGCCCTGCTCACCCGGTTCGAGGTGCTGCGCGTGACCACCCAGCGCAGCGTCTGGGTGCGCGGCATCATCGAACGACGGACCAGCGAGGTCCAGCACGACGACATCCGCAACATCCAGCTCGAGCAGGGCGTGGTCGAGCGCCTCGTGGGCGTGGGGACCGTCGCCATCTCCAGCGCCGGCCAAGACGACATGGAGATCGTCGTCCGCGGCCTCCCGGCGCCCGCGAAGGTCATCGAGACCATCCGCGAGCACCAGCGACGGCTAGTCAGCAACGACTAGCGCAAACGTTCTGGGTTAGTCGAGCGCCGACGCCGGCCGGACCGTCGCGTACTGGAACGTGAGCCCGGCGTCGATCACCAGGTCTTGCACCTGGGCGAAGAGCCCGACGTGCGACGTTTCGTCGGCCCGCAGCGTGACCGCCTCGCCGGGTGAAGACTGCCCGTGCGCCCGCAGGCGCTGCGCGAGCTCGCCGAGCGTCACCTCGACGCCGTTGAGCACGAGTTGGTTGTCCGCCGTCGCCGCGACGACGACGCCAGGCGTCGTCCGGTCCACGCCCTGGCTCGACGTCGGCGGCTCGATCGCCACGGTGGTCTCCCTCTCCCGCATCGCCCCGGCGGTCATGAAGAAGATCAGCAGCAGGAACAGGATGTCCACCATCCCCGCCAACGGCAGCACCGGGCGGACACGTTCTCGACTTTCCGAGGCGAAGCTCATAACGCGGCCTTGCGGGGCTTGGCGGGCGAAGCGGGCTTAGTAGTCGGGCTGCTCGGGCCGGCGGCGGGTCGACTGCACCGTGCGCGCCGCCGAGGGCGGGACCTGCGGCGCGTTCGGCCGGGGCCGCGTCGGCGGGGGTGCGGGGGGCGGGTCGTCGTCGGGCATCGTCGCCGCCGCCGGGTCGATGTCGGCCGGGTCGGGCAGGGGGGAGGTGTCGTCCGGCGCGGTGATGCCCGACGCCGACACCGTCGGCCGGCTCGGCGCCCCGCCGTAACCCAGCCCGGCGCTCAGGCCCGAGCCCCCCGCGCCATACGACGACCCGTATTCCGGCTGAGCATCCACGATCGCCCGCTTGAGGTGGTCGGCCACGGCGTGCATCGCCGCTTCCGCGTCCGCCAAGGTGCGCGTCGTTCGCCCTTTGATGACCGAGTAAAGCACCAACGCGCCGATGCCCACCATCAGCCCGAACATGGTGGTCGCCATCGCTTGGCCCACGCCGCTGCTCAGGCTCGACGCCGCGAGCGACCCGCCGGTGGATTCGAGGCTGAAGAACGCCTCGATCATGCCGATTACCGTGCCCAGCAGTCCCAGCATCGGCGCGACGTTGGAGATGTCGGCCAGGTAGCTGATGCGGTTCCAGACCACGTCGGCCCGCCGACGGCCTTCGGTTTCGATCAGGTCGAGCAGCGCCGCGGGGTCTTGGTCGGCGTTGTCGAGGCAGCGCCCGATCACGCCCGCCGCGAGCACCCGCCGATGCCGCCCGCACAGGTCGGCGGCCTGGTCGAACCGCCCGCGCGTGATCAGGCGCGTGAGCTCGTCCATCAGGTCGGCCGGCGCCGCGGATCGGCGGTTGATCGTTAGCAGGTAGCTCACGAAGAGCGCCAGGGCCAGCACCGACAGCCCGGCGATCACGCCGTTGATCACCGGCGAAAACTGGTACAGCGTCCGCACGCGCTCCAGCGGGTCGTCGCT
>JBCCXV010000096.1:0-8291 GCA_039191195.1 Planctomycetota bacterium | reverse complement strand
GTGATGCGCAACATCCTCTTCAAGATCGCCTTCCCCGCCGAGTTCCACGCCCAGACCGCCGTCGAAGCCGGTATCGCCCTGCACCCGCAAGTCGCGGACCGCCTCGACGAGATCGAACGCGTCGAGATCCAAACGCAGGAGTCGGCCGTGCGGATCATCGACAAGACCGGCCCGCTCACCAACCCCGCCGACCGCGACCACTGCCTGCAGTACATGACCGCCATCGCCCTCCTCCACGGCCGGCTCACCGCCGAGCACTACGAAGACGCCGCCGCCGCCGACCCCCGCATCGACGCGCTGCGCGACAAGATGCAGGTCGTCGAGAACCCCCAGTACACCCGCGACTACCTCGACCCCGACCTGAGGTCCATCGGCAACGCCGTCCAGGTTTTCTTCCAAGACGGCGAGGCCACCGAGCCCGTCGCCGTCGAATACCCCATCGGCCACCGCCGTCGGCGGGCCGAGGGCGTGCCCCAACTCCGCCAGAAGCTCGCCGACAGCTTGGCCGGCGCCGTGCCCGACGGCCGCGCCGCGCGCCTGCTCGAACTCTTCGACGACGCCGACGCGCTCGACGCCACGCCCGTCCACGACTGGGTCGACCTCACGATCGCCGACGCCTGATCCCCGCCCGCGGCGTCCGCCCGGGTCCCCCGAGGGCTCCACGATCCCCGGTCATCCCGACGCCGCCCCAAGAGCATGCGTGGCGACCCGCCACGCCTTCCCCGCCGATTTACGAGGAAACGGCCCCGGGCTACACTGCCGGCCCGCGGGCCCACAGGGCCCCACGCCTCCGGAGAGGTGGCTGAGCGGCTGAAAGCACCGGTTTGCTAAATCGGCGTAGGAGTATTGCTCCTACCGCGGGTTCGAATCCCGCCCTCTCCGTTGAACAAGACTCCTTCCCGATGGCCAAACGCCATCATGGCCCAGCCCATGCGATCCCCGCTGGATCAGGCCCAAACCCTCTACCTCCAGCAGCTCCGCTATGACGGCGAGCTTGAGTTGATCGTGGCGGAAGGGTTGGCAAGCCCAACGGCAGAATCACTGCAAGTCGGCGACAAGCAGTTGCAGGGCCTTCACCGGTTCCAAGTCACCGAGAACAGCCAAGCCTTCAAGGTTCTGTTCAGCCATTGCATCGCATGGCAGGTTCTGGACGAGAACTACACCCAGTTTGATCCGTACGAAATCAAAGCAGATGACGGCAAGCTGCGCACCCTCTCCCGTTCGCGTTACCTAGACCACATCATCGCCTACCACGGCAGGTTCCAAGACATCGAAGGACCGGCTAAGCACTACCGCGTCTGGACCGAAGACGAAGTCATCGATGTCGTCGCTTGCGAGCCCCCCCAAGTCGTCAAAGTCGATGGCCCGCATATCCCAGGTAGAAAGTCACAATCTGTTTCTTTCAAGAAGTAACTTCGTAGAGCGGACCCTTCTGGGCGCCTCACTCCTGCTGACGCTTGTTGGGCCAATCAGGTCCATCGTCAACCACTGGCCCACCGCCCCCTCCGCCCCGCCCCTGGTCGCGGCGTTTCAACCCGGCGCGCCCGCATCCAACCCCGCCGCCACCGACTGGGACCTCGACACCCACGGCCGCATTATCAACGGCCGAAACGACGCCTTCGACCTCGCCGGCGCCCTGTCCATCAACGGCCAACAGTTCACACCCCCCGCCCCCGGAATAGCCCCCGACCCGGGCGTCGTCCCCCCGCAGACAAGCGCCCACGGCGAACTCGCCTACCGCTTCGACGGCGCCGCAGGCGAAGTGGAAGTCACCCGCCTTATCCGCATCGACCCCGCGCTCAGCCTCGCCTGCTACCACGACACCCTCCGCAACCCGACCGACCAGCCCCTCGAGGTCGCCGCCGTCGTCCACACACGGCTCGGCTCGGGCGACGCCGTCGTCTACACCGACCAAGGCCGCCTGGGCGACGACCCGGTTCCTGCGGCCTCCCGCTCGGTGCTCTGCCAGCAGCCGGCCGGCCAGAAACGCCCCAGCGTCGGCCTGTTCGCCCCCGAGCCCGCCCGCTGGACGCACCCCCGCCTCGCGACCGACGGCGCCCGCGACTTCCAACTCTATTTCAAGACCACGCTCGAGCCCGGCGACGCCGTCACCCTCCGCCACGGCGTCATGCAGCACCGCCCAGGCGGCCTGCCCACCACGCCGAAACCCAGCCAAGAACTGCGCGACCGGGCCCTCGACGCGATCTCTCGGCCCATCCGCGTCGGCCCGCCCGGCATGGCCCGCGCCGCCGTACTCAACCCTCGAACCGCAGCGCCGCGGCGATAATCGGTTCGGGCTCGTCGGCCTCGGCCAGCGAAGGCTCGGCCTGCAACACCCGCGCGACCTTCTGCGCCGCCATCGACGCGTCTTCGCCAAGCTGCTCGAGCGCCGCCACGGCGAGCCCCGCCGCCCCGGCCCCCGGAAACGCTCCCGACCCGACAAACGCGGCCCCGCTGCCTACCCCCGGCATCGCCACCGAGCCGACCCCGCCGCCTTGGCCCGAAACCGCGACGTCCACCTCGACAAACGGCGCCACCTTGTCGCGCAGCGCCAGGATCAGCGACTCGGCCGTCTTCTTCCCGATCTCCGGCAGGGTCTGGATGAACTTCACGTCGCCCTGGGCCACGGCCGCGGCGATGTCGGCCGTCGGCGCCGCCAGCACCCGCAGCCCGCGCCGCAGCCCGATGCCCTTGACCCCGGTGAGCAGCAGGTAGAACGCCCGGTCGGATGGCGCCAGGAACCCCGCCAAGCGCGGCAGCATCACCACGCCCTGGCCCTGGCTCTCGAGGAACAGGTGCGTGTGCAGCGCCACGCGCTCGCCAACGCGCCCCCCCAGCGACTGAACCGCCGTCGGCGGCAGCAGCACATCGACATCGACCCCCGCCGTCGGCGAGAGTGTCGCCGAGTCGTCACCCACGCGGTTCAGCTTGCCTTCGAGCCGGGAGATCATCGCGGTACCCTACCCGCGACCGCGGGTGTCATCCCCCGCCACACACAAGGAGCCTGCCATGTCCGACGCCCCCGCCATGCCCGAACTCTCGCCCGAATACGTCGACGCCATCCAGGTCGGCAAGCGCCTGGTCGAGCTGTGCTCGCAGGGCCAGTACGAGCAGGCCGCCGCCGAGCTATACGCGGACAACATCGTCAGCGTCGAGGTCTGCGGCATGGCCGGCCACCCGGCCCGCATCGAAGGCATCGACGCCGTCAAGGCCAAAGGCCAGTGGTGGGCCGAGAACCACGAGGTCCACGGCGGCGACGTCAAGGGCCCCTTCGCCCACGGCGGCCGTGTCGCCGTGTGGATGAGCATCGATGTCACGCCCAAGACCGGCCCCATGACCGGCCACCGCCACACGATGGAAGAGGTCTGCCTGTACACCGTCAAGGACGGCAAGATCGTGCACGAAGAGTTCTTCTACGACATGACCGCCGGCGGGTAAGCCCCCCGGGTCGCCTCGTGGCCCAACTTCAAGACGACCTTACGCCGGGCTCGGCATCACCCCGGGGCCGGCGCCTTCGGTCGGCGGGTCGGTCTGCGCTTCGGACGCCGCCTTGGCCTCGGCCTCGGCGTCGATCCGATTGTCGCGCTCGGCCTGCAAGAGCTCGCTCACCGTGGCCTTGTTGAGCCCCTGGCCTTCCATCACACGCTCGACCTCCTCGGCCGTCAGCGTCTCGTACTTCAGCAGCGCCTCGGCGAGGTCTTGGCACTGTTGGCGGTGCTGGTCGATGATCGTCTTGGCCTCGGCGTAGGTCGTGTCGATCAGACGGCTGACCTCGTCGTCGATCAGCTTGGCCGTCTCGTTCGAGATCGGGTCCGGCGCGTCCCACGGGTTCTGCTTGGAGTCGTCGCCGAACAAGCGGAAGCCGATCTTCTCCGACATGCCGTATTCCATCACCATGGCCTTGGCGATGCCGTTGGCCTGCCGGATGTCGCCAGCGGTGCCGTTGTACTGGTCTCCCGTGAACATTTCCTCGGCGATCCGCCCGCCGTACGACACGCGCATCAGCGCGAGCAGCCGCTTCTTCGACATGATCTGCCGGTCCTGCTCGGGCAGCATCATCGTCGAGCCCAAACTCGGCCCGCGCGGGATGATCGTGACCTTGTGCAGCGGCTCGCTATCGGGGTCGTAGTACATGATCGCGGCGTGGCCGGCCTCGTGGAACGCGATCACGCGACGCTCGTCTTCCTCGATCCGGGCCGACCGACGGCTGCGCCCGTAGCGGACCTTGTCGCGCGCCTCCTCCAGGTCTTCGTGCTCGACGAAGTCTTTGCTCGACATCGTCGCCATGATCGCCGCCTCGTTGATCACGGCCTCGAGCTCGGCGCCGGAGAACATCGGCGTGCCCCGCGCGATTTTCTCGAGATCGACCGAAGGCGACAGCTTCACCTTCCGGCTGTGGACCTTCAAGATCTCCAGCCGGCCCTTGAGGTCCGGCATCGGCACGTGCACCTGGCGGTCGAAACGGCCCGGCCGCACCAGCGCGGGGTCCAGCACGTCGGCCCGGTTGGTCGAGGCGATCACGATCACCTGGTCCGAGCTGTCGAACCCGTCCATCTCCACCAGGATCGCGTTGAGCGTTTGCTCGCGCTCGTCGTGGCCGCCCGAAGAGAAGCCCGTGCCTCGCCGACGCCCCACCGCGTCGATCTCGTCCAGGAAGATGATGCACGGCGAAGAGTCCTTCGCCTGCTTGAACAGGTCGCGCACCCGGCTGGCCCCCACGCCCACGAACATCTCCACGAAGTCCGAGCCCGAGATCGAGAAGAACGGCACGTCGGCCTCGCCCGCCACGGCCTTGGCCAGCAGCGTCTTGCCGCAGCCGGGGTTGCCCACCATCAGTACGCCGCGCGGCACCCGGCCGCCCAGCCGCTGGAACTTCTTCGGGTTCTTCAAGAACTCGATGATCTCTTTGACTTCGTCCTTCGCCTCGTCGATGCCGGCGACGTCGTCCAGCGTCACCGTGCTGTGCTCTTTGCTGAGCACCTTGTGGCGCGACCGCCCGAAGCTGCCGAGCATCCCCGGCCCGCCCCCGCCCGAGCGCATCGCCCGGAAGAAGAAGAAGTAGATCAGCAGCGCGATCAGCAGGATCGGCCCGAACGTGAACAAGAACGTCGGCAGCCAGTTGCTGTCGACCTTCTCCTGGATGGCGACGTCGGCCTTGGCCTGCTGCAGCCGGTACGTCCAGTACTGGCTCTTGCCTTCGCCGACCACGGCCGTGATCTTGCCGCCGGGCGGCTCGCCCTCGCCCGCCACCGACACACCCTCCTTGAGCGTCCCCGTGAACGCGTGGCGCTCGCTGAGGATCGGCTCGCCGGCCTTGAATTCATCGCGCTCGGCGTGGCGCACGAACTCGGTGATGTGCACTTCCTTGGCGCCCGAACCCTGGTTCTGGATCATCAGCACCAGGGCGATCAGCAGGCACGCCAGCAGCACCCAGCTGAACCCGCGCGACATGAGCCCCGGCGGCTTGCCGGCCGGCTTCTTGCCCCCGGGCCCGCCAGGGGGCCCCGGAGCGGGGTCGGGCTTGTTCGAACTCGGGTCGGGCTTGGCCACAGTGCTTCTCGTATCGGTCGAATCCGCCGGCGGGCTGTCGCCCAAGCAGCGGCGGTGGCGGGGCGCCCGATCGTAGCGGCCCCAGCGCCCACGGGCCGGGCCCCAATCCGCCGACCCCCCGGGCCTACCAGTCCTTCCGTAAAGAAGACACCACGTCCCGCGCCAGCTGCTGCACGGCCGCCGAGAGGCCGATTTCCGGGCGTTCCCCCAGCTGCCGGGTCGGGCTGTACCGCCCGACCGCCGAGAAACCCGACCGGCTCACCAGCACCTCGCCCGTACGCAGGTCGCGCCAGACGAAGTCGATCGTGACCGTCGTCTCCAGCTCCTGCGGCACCCCGCCAACCCGGGTCCGGCTCAGCAGGTCGTCCTCGAGCCCCACCAACGTGCCCGTGAGCAGCGTCTGGGCCGTGCCCGGCGACGTCACCCGGTACGGCGTGCGCTGCTCGATCTCCTTGATCAGGGCCTCGGTCACCGCCCGTTCCGCCCCCACGCGCGCCGTCCGGTTCTCCAGGACCGGCACCGCCACCGACTGGTACTGCTCCGGGTAGACCTCCTGGGTCGTGTAGCCCGCGCACCCAGACAGGGTGACGGCCCGCGCCGCCAACACCGCAGCCCAGACGCCCCGGGAACGCGGCCCGCCAACACCCTTTGATCGCCGTGAAGTCTGCATGCCGGTCAGGGTAAGCGATCCAAATCGGGAGACACCGGGGGCGACAGGTCCTCGCGCTGCGGCGCATCGGACGGCGGCGCCGCACCGCCCGGCGCCGCGTCGTCGGGGCCCGGCCGCAGCGCCGGCAGGGCCGCCAGGGAGTTCGACGTGGGCGGGTCGAGCCGCGCGATATCGACGTCCAGCGCCGACAGCCGCGCCAGCGCTCGCCGCGCCGCCACCGTCTCGGGGAAGTCCAGCACCACGGCTCGGTATAGCACCGCCGCCGAGACATCCTTGCCCCGGGTCTCGAACCAGCCGCCGGTCAGGTAGTCGCGCTCGGCCAGGGCTTCCCGGATCCGCAGCCGGAAGCCCGAGACCCGGTCGGCCGTCGCCGGGAACTCGCGCTCGTACTGCAGGATCCGCTCGTTGGCCTCGATCAGCACCGTGGCGTCGAACCGCGGCCCGCGGAAGCGACCCAGGCTCGCGTTGATCAGCCGCAGCAGCGCCCACTCCCGGCGGGGGCTGCGCGGGTAGTTCGCCAGGAACAGGTCGTACGCCACCGCCGCCTGCTCCATATCGCGCCGCGCGTAGTAGTAATCGGCCAGCGCGAACATGGCCTCTTCTCCCACCGCCGACCCCGGCGCCCGCTCCTGGATGCGGATCAGCAGCTCCTCCCCGAGCTTCCGACCCGTCGTGCGGAACACCACCAGCACCGGCACGATCTCGTCGCCCGTCACCAGACGCACCGCGATCTCGTACTGGCGCCAGAGCGCGTCGATGAACTGCTCCGAGCCCGGGAAGCCCGCCGACACGATTTCGTAGTCCCGCAGCGCGCGGTACAAATCGTCCGACGCGGCCTTGGCGTCGCCCAGCAGCAGCCGGGCCTCGGCCTCCAAGCCGGTCCGCGGGAAGTCGCTCATCCACGACTCACCCATCTCCACGGCTTCTTCGGCGAGGTCTCGGGCCGTGTCGGCGTCGCCCGACTCACGCGCCTCAAGCGACCGCGCCAGACGCTCGCGGATCGCCGCCAGCCGCCCCACCGCCGAGCGAGGGTCGGCCCCCTCAGGATCGACAGGCCGCCAACCGTCCGCCGACAGCTCGTAGCGCTCAAGCGACGACGGCCCGGAGGCGTCCTGGGCCAGACAAGGAGCCTGCATCGGCGCCGTTCCCGCCAGCGCCGCGAGCGCAAGCCGCCAGAGGGGGCGCGGGGTCGAGCGGCTTGGGGTCCGGCGGCGCATGGCCGTAGCCTACGAGGCCCCGCCCAACCGCGCCCGCGGTTGACACGCCCCCTTCCCGCCACGAAACTCCGGAACGCGGAGGCGAGACACACCGCCCCGCACCGCCGCCCCTCTAGCTCAATCGGCAGAGCAGCTGACTCTTAATCAGCGGGTTGAAGGTTCGAGTCCTTCGGGGGGCATGCCCAGAGCCGCTTTCTTGGCCCCGCAAGCAGGCTTGTGCCCCATCGCATCGCTCCGAATCGCGCACAGCCGCACCGGGTTGCACCGCTACTGTGGGCGCTTCGCCCGTGCCCGTCAGGCGGAGAGTCGCCGGCTCGGCGAAGGGCATCCGCTGCACGGTCGCCGCAGCCTCGTCGGGCAGCCGCACACGGCGGTGGCGCTGGCGAGCCGGGGCGGGCGTTACGCTTTCCCACGTGACAAAGCCGCGCCAGCCAACCGACGCCACACGCTTGATGCAAGAGGCGGCGGGCGGGGATCGGCAAGCCGGGCATCGCTTGCTCGAGGTGGTCTATGAGGAACTGCGGCGGTTGGCGGAAGCTCGCCTCGCCCGCGAGAGGCCCGATCACACGCTCCAAGCCACCGCGCTGGTGCACGAGGCCTACCTCAGGCTACTGGGGCCCGACGGCGAGTCGCCGCGATGGGACCACCAAGGTCACTTCTTCGCCGCTGCGGCCGAGGCGATGCGCCGCGTGCTGATCGATCGGGCGCGTGCGAAAGGCGCCGGGAAGCGTGGCGGCGGTGCACGCCGGCTGGCGCTCGACCCCGCGATGCTCACGCTCGATCAACTTCCCGATGGCCTGCTGGACCTGGATGAGGCCTTGGGTCGGCTGGCCGAGGAGGCCCCGGAGAAGGCC
>JBCCXV010000095.1:0-8374 GCA_039191195.1 Planctomycetota bacterium | reverse complement strand
CTGGCTGGGCAGCGATTGCCTATTGGACAACGCGACGAGCGAGTCTGCCCACAAGGCGGTGGGGTTTGAGGAGGTGGACCGCGTGATTCAGTTCCGCCGGGCGCTTGGCCGATAACGCGGGTGTGAACCGCGCCGCCGAGGACTACCACGTCGAATTGAGCGGTCTGCAGGGCCAGCAAGGGCGTTTGGCCGAGGCCGCGGCCCGGGGCGCCGCCGCGCGGGGGGAGGCGTACGGGCCGGACGGCGTTCGGCCTTGGCTGGCCGTGCATTGGCGGTGCTGCGAGGTTTACAGCCGTGTGTACCGGAGCCCGGACGGCCTTCGGTACGAAGGGCGGTGCCCGAAGTGCGCCAAGCCGGTGTCGGTACGGATCGGCCCGGCCGGTACGCATGCGCGGTTCTTCGAGGCGTACTGACGGGCTCTCGCAAGTCAGGGGCCGCGCCCGCGAAGCCCCAAGATCCAAGGCCGCACGCGGATTAGACTCCGCCGGGCGGCAGGCCGGCGGCGTGCGCTTCGCGTGGATGCCCTGCTGCACATGGTTCAGCTCAACGCCTCCGGAGCCTCCCACGCCGTGCACATCGACGCACCCACTGCATCGCACAGGCTCGCCGGCTCGCTCGGGCTGATCGCCGTCGGGCTGTTCGGCGGTGCGCTGGTCGTGGTTGCGGTGCTGACGCTGGGGTTCGACTACTGGAACGACTACGTCAGCAAGCTTGGGGCCATCGGGCAGCCGTACGCGATCTGGTGGAACCTGATTGGATTCTTGGCGGTCGGGGCCGTCTTCGCCGTGTTCGGTGTCGCCTACGGCCGTGTCGTAGGCGACCGGCTGGCGGGCCTCCTGCTGGCGGCGTTTGGCTTGGGGTTTGGCTTGACGGCGATCCCTGTCGATCTGGAGCAGAGCGCGTCGGCGGCGTCGAAGGCGCATATCGTGGCCGCCTGCCTGGGCGTCGGGGCGTGGATGTTTGCGCTGGCGCGGATCGCTCAACTCCGCCGCCTGCCGCGTTCCGTGCGGCGGCGCGCGAATATCACCGCGGCATTGGTGGTGTTGCCGATCTTGGGTTTGGTCGCCGGGCGGTGGTCGCTGCCGGTGACGCACCGGCTTGTCTTTGCGGTGATGTTTGGTTGGGTGGTGATCACCTCGGTGGGGCTGTTGCGTGGGGCCCCACGTGCTGCGGGCGCTGGTGACAGGGCCGAAGCGTTCGACCCGTCGCGCGGGCACTGAGGCGCTCGGCGGTTTTGATCGAGTCCAAAGGATGAAGGGCCCCCGCGATGGAAACGGCAGTCCAGGTCTTTGCGGTCGTCAACCTGCTCGTGATCGGTGTGTCGCACATCGCCCGGCCGCGCGCCTGGATTGGGTTCTTCGAGTCGCTGAAAGCCAAGGGCGAGGCGGGCGTGTTCGTCGTGGCGTTGATCAGCCTCGCGTTTGGCTCGATCCTCGTCGCGTTCCACAACGTGTGGTCGGGCATCCCGATCGTGCTGACTCTCCTGGGCTGGTCGCAGGTGTTGAAGGCGGCGCTGTACTTCACCTGGCCGGCGTACGGGCTCAAGAAGCTCCGGGTGGCCTGCCAAGCGCGGGCCTGGCTCGTGCGCGTGCCGGGGGTCGCGTTTGTCGTGATCGCGGGGCTTCTGCTGTACCACCTCGCGACGCGCGGCCCGATGGCGGTTTAGCCCGCGGCGCGACTTGCTCTTTGAACGCGTTCTCGCGTGTGGTTCACCACTGGTTGATCACGCCGAGGGTCGGGTTGCCCGAGGCGTCGCCGGCTGTGGGGTAGACCATGACGGCGTCGGCGTTGTGGTCGTTGGCGCCTTGGTTGTTGGCGTCGCCGACGTAGAAGAGGTTGTCGCCGGTGCGGCCGTCGGAGCCGGCGGTGGGCTCGTCAAAGCCGCTGCGCTCCCAGTAGTGGCTGTCGAGGCGCTCTACGTGACCGTCCTCAAACAGCACGATACTGGGCCACTCCTGGTCGTCCAATCCCCGGTAAGCGTGCTGTGGGCTTTGGACCTGCGGGCCCTTGCCGTTGGCCGGCCGGACGTTGTCGGAGCCGGTGTTGCGGGTGGAGATCATCGGGGTGTCGGACGGGTTTACGCCGTTGTCGATGTTGACCCAAGAGGCGGCGCGGGGCGCGACCGGGCCGTAGTGGCCTTCTTCGGCGTTGAGGGTGGGGGCGGTGTACTGGGTGTCGCGGTCGGTGGGCTGTCCGCCGAGTGCGGCCATCGCCCAGGCGTAATGCCAGGCGCTCAGGGGCTGGGTGGCGTGCCATTCGCGCTTGGGTTGCTTGGTCTTGCCGTTCTCGACGGCGCTGTTGAGCACATCCGCAAGGTGGTCGGTGTCGCCGACGTACTCGCCTTGGGCGAGCATGGCGAAGCGGACGGCCGGGTTGTCGCCGCTGCCGGTCCGGCCGGCGACGGCCATGACGCCTGAGCCGGGCCGCCAGTCGCCGAAGGGTGCGAGGCTGTGGCCCGCTCCGATGGAGCCGATGTCGCCGTCCTTGGTGACGCCTGGCAGGCGGTTGCCATGGTCGTCTGCGAACGCGTGCATTGCCATGCTTAGTTGGCGCAGGTTGGCCGTGTCGTACGAATGACGTGCGTGTATACGACCGCCTCCGGGTAGAAAGATTGGGGAGACGATTGCGAGTAGGACAACCAGGGCGACCAGCATCACGACGACTTCGACGAGCGAGATGCCGCGGCGCGGGCGGGCGCGGTTTCTGGTCGCGCGTTGATCCCGGTGCATGCGGGCCTCCCGGTGTTGAGCCGTCTTGATCGTACGCCGGTCTGCGGGGATCGCGAAGCGTGTTTTGGCGGGATTGCTCGGATCACGGGCGAGATGTGCGGGCCGCGGCCAGACCAAGTCTTCGGCGGTGGCCCCGCTCCCTCACGGTCGCGGCTCGTTCTGGAGTCTGCGGGGGAGACGCCGGCGCCACTGGGGGAGAAAAGAGCATTGCGGGCGAGATGTGCGTGCCCCGGCCAGACCAAGTCTGTGGCGGTGGCCCCGCTCCCTCACGGTCGCGGCTCGTTCTGGAGTCTGCGAGGGAGACGCCCGTGCCACCGGTGGAGAGAGAAGAATCACGGGCGAGATGTGCGTGCCGCGGCCAGACCAAGTCTTCGGCGGTGGCCCCGCTCCCTCACGGTCGCGGCTCGTTCTGGAGTCTGCGAGCCGACGCGGTCACACCCCGCGGCGGAGCGCGACGGCCATGGCGGTCTTGGCCAAGAGGTAGAGGTCGAGCCAGATGGACCAGTTGCGGACGTAGTACACGTCCATCGCGACGCGTTCGCGGTAGCGCACGGCGTTTCGGCCTGAGGTCTGCCAGAGGCCGGTGAGGCCGGGGCGGACGCGCTTGTAGAGGCCGAAGTCTTTGCGGTACAGGCGGACCTCGTCTTCGACGATGGGGCGCGGGCCGACGAGGCTCATCTCGCCGCGGACGACGTTCCAGAGCTGGGGCAGTTCGTCGAGGCTGGTCTTGCGCAGGAACCGCCCGACGCGGGTGATGCGCGGGTCGCTGCGCAGCTTGCGGTCCCAGGCCCACTGGCGGCGGGCGTCGGGGCAGTCGGCGAGGCGCTGTTCGAGCGCGCGGTCGGCGTCTTGCACCATCGAGCGGAACTTGAGGATCTGGAAGGCGCGGCCCTTCTCGCCGATGCGGGTTTGGCGGAAGAAGACCGGGCCGGGCGAGTCGAGGCGTATCGCCAGCGCGATGCTGAGGAGCAGGGGCGCGAGCAGCGGGCTGAACAGTCCGATGATGGCGAGATCGATGACGCGCTTGAACCATCGCTTCTCGGGGTCGAGCAGTCGGTGGCGGACCTCGATGCCCAGGCGCCCGCCCAGGTCGACGGCGGCGACGCCGAGCGCGCCGAGGCCTTCGGTGCGGGGGAGGATGACCACGCGGTGGAAGCGGTCGCCGAGTCTTCGGAGCAGGGGGGTGCGGACGGCCGGGGAGATGTCGCCGTCGGCGACGAGGGCGATGAGGTGGCGCCTTCGTTGGAAGCGGAGGGCTTCGCGGGGCCGGCCGACGACGGGGACACCGCCGAGGCGTCGGCCGGGCGGGATGCGGTCGTCGAGGATGGCCAGGGGCTTGAGGCCGAGCTCGGGCTGCCGCTTCATGCGTTTGAGGGCGCTCATGCCGGCGTGCCCGGCGCCGATGAGCAGGACGGGGCAGCCCCACCAGGCGCGCGGGGCGCAGACGAACCGGAGCAGGGTGCGTGCGGCGGGCACGGCGACGACCGACAGCGCCCAGCCGACGAGCAGGACGGTGCGGGTGTCGCGGGCCATCGACTCGACCCAGTACATGCCGGCGCCGACGGCCAAGAGGCCGAGGGTGAGCGACCAGAACAGGCGTCGGATTTCTTCGACCGGGGTGAGCGGGCCGGGCGAGTAGAGGCGCGCGACGGCGAAGGCGGCGAGCAGTCCGGGGAGGACTGGCCAGAGATCGAGGTAGCCGCGGGCGGGCACGCCGGCGATGGCGGCGTAGCCGAAGACGACCAGCGCGGACACGGCGGCGAGGGTGATCACGTCGCACAGGAGCAGGGCGGCGGAGGTGAGTTCGGGTCTTGGGGCGGGCGCCGGTGCGATGTCGAGGGCGGCCGGTCGGCCGGCGACCCACCGCTGGTGTCGTTGGGCGAGGGTGCGGGTGTCGCCGGCGTTGGGGGTGGTGGACCGGCGGTCGGTGGTGGGGGCTCGGCGGTCGGTGAGTCGGCGGTCGACGGACGGGCCCGGGTCGGGGCGCGGGATGGCGCCGGGCCAGGGGTTGCTTCCCTGGTCAGGCGGCGGGGTCGAACTCGTGGAGGAAGCGCTGGTCAAGGTCGTGGGCGGGGCCGTGCTGGGCGAAAAACGACGCAAACCCTTGTGCGGCGGATGATAACGCTTGCTCGAAGACGGCCTGGTCGAAGCGGCGGGCGTGGGCGAGCAACTCGGCGGGGTCGAAGGCGCCTTCGAGCGACTCGAACCGCTGGATGGCGTCGGCGAGGCCTTGGGGTCCGGGGTGGTCGTAGAGCACGCCGGTGCGGGCGGGGACGACGGTGTCGAGCGCGCCGCCCCGGCCCAGGGCGACGACCGGGGTCCCGGCGGCCATGGCCTCGACGGCGACGATGCCGAAGTCTTCGTGCTGGGGCATCAGCAGGGCGCGGGCCTGGCGGAGCTCTTGGGCGAAGCGGTCGTCGGAGACCTCGCCGAGGAACTCGACCTTGGCCCCCTGGGCCCGGGCCCAACCTTCCAAGGCCTTGCGGTGCGGGCCATCGCCCACGACGCGGAGGGCCCGCTGGGTTTTGGCGCAGGCGGCAACGGCGTCGGCGGCGCGTTTGTAGGGGACCAGACGGCCGGCGACGAGGTAGTGGTCGCCCCGGGCTACGCCGGGGTCGAAGGCGAAGTGGTCGACCCGCACCGGGGGCGGGAGCACCCGCGAGGGTCTTCGGTACCAGCGGGCGATGCGCTGGGCGACGGCGTTGGAGTTGGCGAGGAACAGGTCGACCCGGTTGGCGCTGGCCGTGTCCCAGGCGCGGAACCGGTGGAGCACGCGCGAGACGAGCAGACCCTTGGGGCCGCGGAGGCGGCGGGCTTGGGCTTCTTCGGCCGCGAGGTCCCACGCCCAGCGGGCCGGGCTGTGGACGTAGCAGACGTGCGGCTGGTCGGCCCGGGTGATGACGCCCTTGGCGACGGCGTGGTGGGACGAGAGCACGGCGTCGGCGTCGCGCAGGTCGAGCTGCTCGATGGCCCAGGGCCAGAGCGGGAGCAAAGCGCGGCGGTGTCTGAGCGCACGTGGGAGGCGCTGCAGCGGCGTGGTACGCACCTGTACGCCTTCCAACTGCGATGGCGGGACGGCGCGGGGGTCGTGGACAAGGGTGTGCAGCGCGGGGGCGTGCAGGGCCCGCGTGGCGGCGTGGGCGACGGCCTCGGAGCCGGCCCAGTCGGTGAGTCGCTCGTGTACGACGTGCCAGCGCAACGACGGCGAGGATACGCCGGTCGGGCGTGGGATGTGCGTTCGCCGGGGGCGTTGGGTGAAGGCTTAGCGGTCGAGCAGCGCGTTGCTGTAGCCGCCGGTGCGGGGCGCCGGGGGCAGCTCATGCTCGGGCATGGCGTTGCCGGGCTGGGGGTCGTCGTCGTGGTCGGGGATGAACCCGGCGGGCTCGGCGACGCCGGCGTGTGCGTGTGCGACGGGCGTGGCGGTCGGGGGGGCCGCGGCCGAGACGTAGTTGCCTCGGCTGTTGCCCGACCCGCGGGGCCGGGCCTCGTTGATGGTCAGCGGACGTCCGCGGAACGACTCGCCGGCCAGCTTCTCGATGGCCTGGCTGGCGGCGGCGCGCTCGGGCATCTCGACGAAGCCGAAGCCGCGGCTGCGGCCGGTTTCGCGGTCGAAGACGATCGCGGACTTTTCAACGGAGCCAAAGCCCTCGAACAGATGGGTGAGGTCTTCGGCGGTGGTGTCGTAGGGAAGGTTGCCGATGTAGATGTTGATCACGGTTGTGGTTCTTGAATCTTGCCCGCCGGGCTATTGGAAGGACCGCCGCACGCGGCGGGCAGGCGGCGTGAGCAGTAGCAAGCGGAATGACCCTCGGCGCCTCTCAATTCGCCGGGGCACGTAGAGTATAGACGTAGGGAAAGCCTGTGGAACGGTTTCCTGGCCAACTTGTATAAGTTTTTGCGGCCTTTTTTCTTTGCGGTATCGCCACAAGCGGTCAAAAAGGCCATCCCGAGACTCAGATCAGCAGGCGTTCGAGCTCTTCCCGGGTGAGTCGCGAGACGACGTCGGAGTCGGAGGAGACGACGGCGTCGGCGAGTTCGCGCTTGCGCTGCTGCAATTCGAGCACGCGCTGTTCGACGGTGTCTTCGCAGATCAAGCGGTAGGCGAAGACGGGTCGGGTTTGGCCGATGCGGTGGCTGCGGTCGATGGCCTGGGCTTCCACGGCGGGGTTCCACCAGGGGTCGAGGATGAAGACGTACTCGGCGGCGGTGAGGTTGAGGCCGACGCCGCCGGCCTTGAGGCTGATGAGGAAGACCTGGACCTCGTCGTCTTCCTGGAACTGCTGGACGACGTCCTTGCGGTTTCGGGTTTGGCCGTCGAGGTAGGCGTAGCCGACGCCGCGGGCGTCGAATCGTTTACGGACCTCGGCGAGCATGGAGGTGAACTGGCTGAAGATGAGCGCCTTGGAGCCTTCGGCGAGGATGTCTTCGAGCATGCCGTCGAGCACGTCGAGTTTGGCCGAGGGGGCGCCGGCGGGGTCGATGCCGTCGAGCGCGGGCAGGACGCTGTTGCTGTTGGCCAGCAGTGCGGGGTGGCAGGCGGTTTGTCGGAGGCGCAAGAGGGCTTCGAGGACCATGAAGGCCGACGCGCCGCCGGTGGCGCGGGTGGGTTTCTCGCCGGGGCTGGCGGCGCCTTCGAGCTGGTTGATGAGGCGGCCGCGGAAGTGGTCGCGGAGGCGGTCGTAGATCTTGCGCTGGTCGGGCTCCATCTCGCAGAGGATGGTCTGCTCGGTCTTGGCGGGCAGGTCGCTGAGCACCTGCTGCTTGGTGCGTCGCAAGACGAAGGGTCGGATCGCGGCGGCGACCTGGCCGAGCGAGTCGGCCTCCGCCGGCGCCGGGGCGTCGTCGGTGTGGGCCGAGGCGCCGCGTCGGAGGTCGACGGCCTCGTGCCCGCGGGACTGACCGGCGGATCGGCAGAGGTCGCCGAAGGCGGTGGGGGAGCCGAGCATGCCGGGGTTGAGGAACTCGAAGATGGACCAGAGGTCGCCGAGGTGGTTCTCGATGGGCGTGCCGGTAAGGGCCAGGCGGTGCTTGCCCGGCAGGAGCCGCGCGGCTTTGGCCGACTGCGAGTTGGGGTTCTTGATGGCCTGGGCTTCGTCGAGCACGACGTAGTCGAACTTGTGCTGGGCCAGGGCCTCGACGTCGCGGCGCATGAGGCCGTAGGACGTGACGATCAGGTCGTAGTCGTGGGCGTGCTTGAGCAGGGCTTGGCGTTCGGGGCCGGCATAGGCGAGCACGCGCAGGTCGGGGGTGAACTTCTGGGCCTCGTCGAGCCAGTTGAAGACGACCGACCGCGGCGCGACGATGAGCGACGGTCCTTGGGCGGGGGCGTGGATGTCGAAGTCATCGGCGTCTTGCGGTTCGCCGTTGGCTTGGGGATCGACGGGTTCGGGCTCAGTCGCGGGGGTGGCGCCGTGGCGGCGCGCCTCGATCATGGCCAAGACCTGGATGGTTTTGCCCAGGCCCATGTCGTCGGCGAGGATCCCGCCCACGCCGAACCAGCGGAGGAAGTCGAGCCAGCCCAGGCCGAGGCGTTGGTATTCGCGCAGCGAGCCGTGGAAGCCCTCGGCGGGGTCGCGCGGGGTGAGCTGGTTGAACCGGCGTAGCCGGCGGCGCATGCGGGTGAAGGCCTCGTCGGCGAAGTCGAT
>JBCCXV010000094.1:0-8444 GCA_039191195.1 Planctomycetota bacterium | reverse complement strand
GCGTAGAGCGTCCAGTCGTCGAGCCAGTGCGCCTCGCGGTCGCAGAAGGCGTCGAACGCGTCGTCGGCGTCAAACCGTTCGTAGGCGAGGGCGAGCAGGGCCCGGCGGTGAGCGAGCGCGGCGTCGTAGTCGACCCGGCGGTCGGGCAGCCGCTTGCCGGGCCGGGCCTCGGCGGGCTTGAGCAGCCCGTCGCGCACCAGCAGGTCGGGGCTAATCAGGCCGTCGAAGCCGGCGAATGCCGAGGCGGCGGCGTAGGGCGAGTGGTACCGGTCGACCGGATGGATCGGCAGCGTCTGCCACCAGCGGGCGCCGCAGGATTGGAGGCGCCGGGCCCAGCGGTGGGCTTCGGGGCCCAGGTCGCCCATGCCGTGCTTGCCGGGGAGCGAGGTGACGTGCAGCAGTACGCCGAACGCGCGGTCTTCCAGCGTGGGCAGGGGTGCGGTGGCGGGGGCGTGGGCCGCCTTGGAGCGGGGGCGTTTCGGGGGCATGCGCGAGGGTCGGGGCGGCGGGCGGAGGGCAGAGAATAACGCGGCCGCGCCGCGCACACCGCGGGGTTCGGTCGCCGTTGTCCGCCGGTTTCGCGCTGCGGTTAGTCGTAGAGCAGGAAGGGCTCGCGGGCCGCGCGGAAGGCGTCGCTCGTCTGGCGCCACTGTGCGAACAGCGGCGCCATGTCGCGTCCCCTCGCCAGCCACAGCCGGGCCTGGTTCGAACCGACGGCCTTGTCGAAGCCGCTGATCCGCTCGTGCCCCCGCAGCCGTTTGCGGAAGTCGAGCGCCGCGGCCAGGCGGAAGTTGATCTCGAACAAGTTCGCGCCGGCGTCGGGGTCGATGTGGACCTGCACCCCGGCGCAGGGCTCGCCCTGGTTCGTGGCGTAGAAGGGCTTGAACCGGGCCGGGCGGAAGCGCACGCCGTCGAGCCCCTGGGCGTTGAGGTCTTCGGCGAGCTGGTCGGGGTCGACGCCCGGCGCCCCGACGACCTCGAACGGCAGGGTGTAGCCGACGCCGTTGCTCACCAGCCCGAGCTCGCCGATCACGCCGGTGGCCGCGTAGCCGAAGGCGCTTGGCGCGGTGGGGATGTGGGGCGACGTCGGGGCCCAGGCGAGGCCGGTGTCGCGCCAGGTCATGTCGCGCGTCAGGCCTTCCATGCGGATGACTTCGAGGCCTTGGTAGTCGGGCGCCAGCTGGGCCCGCAGCATCATCGCGAGCTCGCCCATGGTCATGCCGTGCACGTAGGGCACGTCGAGCAGGCTGATGAACGAGCGGAACTCGTCTTTCACCAGCGGGCCTTCGATGCGCTGCAGGCCCAGCGGGTTGGGCCGGTCGAGCACGACGAAACGCTTGCCCTGTTCGGCGCAGGCCTCCAGGCAGTACTGCATGGTGCTGATGTAGGTGTACGACCGGCTGCCGATGTCTTGCAGGTCGAACACGAGCACGTCGAGGTCGGCGAGCATCTCGGGCGAGGGCTTGCGCGTGGCGCCGTAGAGGCTGCGCGTGGGCAGGCCGGTGCGCTTGTCGCGGGCGTCTTTGACCTTGTCGCCGGCGTACTCGTCGCCGTAGACCCCGTGCTCGGGGCCGAAGAGCGCGACCATCGTGAAGCCGTGCTCTTGGGCGGAGTCGTGGAGTACGTCAACGGTCTGCCGGAGGTCGCCGGCGAGCGACGCGGGGTTCACCACCAGGCCGACGCGCTGGCCCTTGAGGGTTTCGAAGCCCGAGGCCTCGAGCACGTCGACGCCGAGCTTGACCGCCGGCTGCGCCGCCGCGGGCAGGGCAACCGGGAAAGCCGCGAAGGCGACCATCAGGCATAGGGCGAAGCGGAGAGAGCGCGTCAGGCGGGGGCGGGGCATGGCAGGAGTCCGGAGGAGGGCGGGTGGTCTTCTATAACTATACCGCGTGAATGGGGAGGCCTGGAGGTATGCTCGGTGTCGAGTTCGATGCTTCCGAAAGGGGACTCCATGCCACTAGTCCGCGCTGGTTTGTGCTTGGCGATCGGCTTGGCCTGTGGTGTTGGCAACCAGCCGGCCACCGCCGAAATCCTGTCTCCCACGTCTGCGGTGGCCGACGACGCGCTCCGCCCCGACGCGCTCACGATCGAGCAGCAGCGGGCCTGGAACTCGCTGATCGCCGAGCTCTACGCGCGCGACGAGCCCCGGCCTCTGTCCGAGGCCGAGAGGGCGGTCGTGACCGCCATCATCGAGCCCTACCAGGAATGGCGGCGATGGCCCATGCCGTTGAGAGGGGTGTTGCGCTACAAAGACGGCCGTCCCGTAGCCGATGGCTTGGTTGAGTTCCTGGGCGGCAACACGTCGTCGCTGGTCCCGAACCAGCGGCCATCCCGCGGGTCGCTGCGGACCGATGCGCAGGGCCGGTTCAGCGTGACGATCCAAGAGCACTGCGACCGCATCTATTTCGGCAAGTACGGCCATTACCTTGTACAGATCGATCATGTCAACCTCCTTCGCGAGGGGACCCCGGCCGACTACATCCGGTACCTCGAAGAGGGCGGCCGGCCCGACTGGCTGACCTACTTTGTCAACGGCATGCAGGTCGAGCTGCAGCCGTGGATCGATCGCCGGACCGAGCTGGTCGAGTTCGACGGCGAGCTCCGGTGCGGGGTCGACGGGCCCACGCGCGTGTTCCACCTCGACCCGGATGAGCTGGTGGGCGAGGTGGTTTACTGGGACGCCGCCAAAGAGCCGTTCCGCGACGTCGGCGAAGCGGCCACTACCGAGGAAGGAGAAGGCCCGGCCGAGCTCCCGACCCCGCGCATCGTCGTGGAGGCAAAGCGTGATGGCGCATGGTTTGCAAGCGTACCGCGCGTGCCCGGATCGAACGTTCCTCGTGACATCGTGCCAGATGGTTTCCGCTTACGGGTGGTGGGGGAGGGCATTGAGTTGCGCAAGCTTGGCTTGCTGCGTCATCGCGACATGCGGGAGATGGATCAAGCTCCGGATGCCGGCTACTCCGATGTGGTCGAGTTCTCGGCGGACGAAGTGCGCGGGATGGAGAACATGCGGCGCGTCGGCTTGTACGTGCGTGTGTTTGGGCGGTACGGACGCATGGACATGCACTTGTTTCCACAGTTCCAGTACTCCGATTCGCGCGAGTTGCGCTGGGTTTCTGAACTCCACTTGGAAACGCACGTCGGCATCCAACCCGACGGCAGCCGTAACCTTTGCCAAGGGCCCGTCCGACGGCGGTGAGGCACGCACGGCCTGGTTCGGCAGGCCCCGCGTAGATCGCATGGTTTGCGCGCTGACGCGTCGCGGGGCCGTAGCCTGTTCAGGCTTGGTTGACTTCTTCGGCGCCGCGGTACGATGCCAGGCTCGGCGGGGCTCGCCCGTCGGCCGCGGGTCGCGCCCCGGAACAGGCCGCCCGCCGATCCCTATGGCCCACCGAAAGAAGATGCCCCCATGTCGATCGATCCCCAAGGCAAGGTCGCGCTGGTCACCGGCGCCAACCGCGGCATCGGCAAAGCCATCGCCGAGTCGCTGCTGGCCCACGGCGCCGCGAAGGTCTACGCCGCCGTGCGCAACCCGGCGTCGGCCCAAGAACTCATCGACGCCCACCCGGGCAAGGTCGAGGCGATCGCCTTGGACAACACCAAGCCCGACACCATTACCGCGGCGGCGCAGGCCGCGAGCGACGTCGAGATCGTGGTGAACAACGCCGGGGTGCTCAAGACTTCGAGCGCGCTGTCCGACACGGCGTTCGACGACTTCGCCTTCGAGCTCGACGTGAACGTGTACGGCCTGCTGCGGGTGGCCAAGGCGTTCGCCCCGGTGCTCAAAGCCAACGGCGGCGGGGCGCTGGTGCAGCTGAACTCGGTGGCTTCTCTTAAGAGCTTCTCGCCATTCGCCACGTACTGCGCCTCGAAGGCCGCGGCGTACTCGTTCACGCAGTCGCTGCGGTCCGACCTGGGCGCGCAAGGCACCCTGGTGGTGAGCGTGCACCCGGGCCCGATCGCGACCGACATGGGGGACGACGCCGGCTTCGACCAAGCCGATCCCCCCAGCGTGGTGGGCGAGTCGATGATCGCGGCGCTCAAGTCGGGGTCGTTCCACAGCTTCCCGGACACGATGGCGCAGCAGATCGGCGGAGCCTACGCCGGCTTTGCCGAGGCCGTGGTCGAAGTCGAGATGGCCGAGCCCTAAGCGGCTTGCTTGCGCGAAACGAATCGAAGGCCTTAGCGCCTGCGGAGCGCACCCAGCGCCGCGCCGCCTGTGAGAAGCGCTGCCCCGGCGGGTTCGGGTGCCGCCGCGGGCGCTTGGGCCGGGGCGCTGGAGCCGAATGTCTGGGCGAGGATGTCGAGGTCGAGCAGGTCGACGACGCCGCTGTGGTCGAAGTCGCCATCGAGGGCCCCGCGGTCGGTGATCGAGCCCCAGCGGACGGCGAGGATGTTGAAGTCGAGCAGGTCGACCACGCCGTCCTGGTTGGCGTCGCCCATGCGGACGACTTCGCCGGCTCCGAGCAGGTGGATGAGGGCGTCGTCGAGCTCGCCCTTCCAGTGGCCCCAAGAGTGGCCCTGGTTGATCTCGTCGTAGACGAAGTCGTACCCGCCGGCCTGCAGGATGGCTCGCATGGTGGGCCCGCCCGTGCCGTCGTTGATCGTGCCCGACTCCATGTAGATGCGGATGGACTCGGCCAGGGCGGGGTTGTTGCGGTAGGTGTCGTAGATCGAGGTGTCGAACCAGAACGCCGGGGACTGGATCACGGCGTTGGAGATGACGTCGTCGTGCCGTGCCGCCATGAAGGCCGAGAAGAGCCCGCCGAGCGAGGTGCCCAGGATCACGCGGTCTTCGGCTTGGGGGGAGGTCTTGTAGCCGGCGTCGATGGTCGGCACGAGCTCCTGGGCGATGAAGTCGGCGAACTGCGGCTTCTGGTTCCCGCCGAGCTGGCCCATCCGGCGGTTGTCGCCGGGGTTGTTGGGGTCGCGCGGGTCGATGAACACGGCGATCGCCGGGCGCAGCGAGCCGTCGGCGATGCGGTTGTCGAGCACGGCGACGATGGCGCCCAGGCGGTCGTCGAGGTACTCGTGCCCGTCGGTCACGTACACCACCGGCAGGTCGTCGAGGGCGTCGTACCCGGCAGGCGTATAGACCCGGACGTTCACGTCGGCGCCGAGGTTGGTGCTGGTGAGCCGCTGGTTGCCCGATAGCGCGCCGCGGACCACGCCGGGCGCCCGGACGGTTTCTTCGGGGAACACGTAGTCGGGCATGCGCAGCTCGGAGTTCGGCCCGAAGCCCGACCACTGCTGGTGGGGGTTGCTGGGGTCGAGGATCCACTGGCCGCCGTTGCGGACGACCTTGTAATCGACGCGGGCGTCGTTGGGCAGGTTGGCCAGGCGGACCCAAAGGTCGGTGCCGGGCACGGGGTTGGCGGGCCAGGCGCTGGGGTTCCAGCCGTTGGCGTCGCCGGCGAAGCCGATGCTGTTGGCGGCGCCGCGGTAGAGCATGGCGACGCGGCCGTCTTGGGCGTAGGGCGCCTGGCCGGCGGCGGTGAGGCCGGTCCAGAAGGTGTTGAGCGCGGCGGTGCGCTCGCCGGCGTCGCCAATGGCCTCGATGCGGTCGATCTCGGCGAGGAAGGCGTCGAAGCTCGGGTAGAGCGGGTCGTCGGCCAGGGCGCGGGGCGCCGCGGTAAACGCGACAAGGGCTGCGACGTACGAGATCGCGTGCCAGATCTTGCGGGGTCGCGTCATGGGAAGTCCTGAGGCTGAGCGGGGCGAGTTGGGGCTCGCCGAGTGAACCGGTTTACTGTGGCAGCGCTAGTGTACTCTGACCCCGTCCAAGTCGGCCTGAGAATCTCGTGGCGCTAGCGGTAGACGCGGGCCAGGCCCTCGCCGGTGACTTCGTCGCTGACGACCGGCGTGGTCTTGAACTCGCAGTGCTCGCCCCATTGGGCCAGGTGCTCGACGAGGGTCGTGAGGTCGTCGGTCTCGCACAGCAGCCAGCCGTGGCCGGAGCCGGGTGCGTGCCATCGGCCGAGCATGGTTAGGCCCAGCGGCATCGGGGCGCCGGAGCGGAGGAACGTCTCGGCGGCGGCCCGGTAGTCGGTCGGGACGATCTTCCACTGGACCATGAACTGCATGGGCGGCGCTCCGAGGGCGGCGGGGTGTGCGCCGGCGGGCTGGCGCGGCCGTCGAGAGCGCCTGTTCTACCGGCGGCGGCGGCCGGCCGCCAGCGCGCCCGCCAGCAAGACGGCGAGGGACGCCGGCTCCGGAACGCTCGCGGCGCTGGCACTGCCGAAGCTCTGGGCGAGGATGTCGAAGTCGAGCAGGTTCACGAACGCGTCGCTGTTGAAGTCGCCGCCCGAGGGCCCGATGCCGGCGCCGCGTCCGAAGTTCTGGGCGAGGATGTCGAAGTCCAGCAGGTCGACGACGCCGTCGCCGTTGGCGTCTCCTGGTAGCAAGCTGGGCGTGACGACGCCGAGGAATGTCTGGTCGATCCACACGGCGCCGGCTTGGTCGTTGGGCTGGAAGAACAGGAACGCCAGCCGGGCCTCAACGGCGCCCGCGGGCGCTTCGACTTCGAGGGAGAAGTCTTGCCAGAGGTCTTCTAGGGAGCTCCCGTTGAGCAGGGTTTCGGCCGTGGCGCCGAGGTAGCCGCTAGAGCCAAAGTCGGCTCCGGTCTCGCTGTAGAACTCGATCCGCAAGATCGTCTGGTTGCTGGTGCCGACGATGCTGTCCCAGGAGGGCGTGAAGGCGCTGGCTTCGGCGCGGACCAGGTCGCCTTCGGCCACTTCGATGCTTTGGAAGGCGCCGGAAAAGTTGGTGTCGTCGTTCGATTGGCCGAAGAGCTTGAGGGAACTCGTTCCGTCGAGCGCAACTTGGTTCGACGCCGAGACGTTGCCGTTGGAGTTGCCGAAGGCGGTCCAGCCCGAGAGTGATCCGCCGTTGTCATCGAACCCGGGGTTGTCGAGCAAGACCTTGGTGGGGGCGACATAGCCTTCGGGGCGTTGCCATACGCGGACGTAGTCGACGAGCATCTCTTGCGGCCAGACGGTGGACCCGTCGGGGTCGCCGCCGAAGTCGCCGCCCACGGCGAGGTTGAGGATGATGCTCTTGGCGGTATCGAAGATCTCGGCCTGGCCGCCGGTGATGGTGTGGTAGTTCACGTCGTCGACAAAGAACTTCAGCGAGTTCTCTTCCCACTCGACGGCGTAGGTGTGGAACGAGTCGTGATAGTTCACCGGCGAGCCGTCGGGGTTCTGCGCCGAGTACTCCGAGAAGATGAACTGCCGGCCGAAGAAGTCCGGGCCCCAGTGATACGCGCTGGACACCGTGTGAGGGTGGGACCCGCGGTTCTCCATGATGTCGATCTCGCCGCCGCTGGGCCACGGCACCTCGGCGGTGTCGGGCAGCAGCCAGAACGCCGGCCACATGCCCTGGGAGGTGGGCAGGTTGATGCTGGCTTCGAACCGGCCGTAGCTCCACTGCTCGTGGCTGTCGATCAGGCCCGACTGGTAGGCCTTGCCCTGGCGGGGCGTGTCGATCGCGGTGAGCACGAGGTTGCCGTTGGAGACCGTCACCTGGTCGGGGTGGTAGTACTGCTTCTCGTTGTTGAAGCTGTCGCGGCGGTCGAGGACGAGCCACTTGGAGGTGTCGATCGAGGCGCCGTCGAACTCGTCGTTGAACACCAGCTCCCAGTCGGGCAGGTCCAGGGGGTTGGCGTGGGCGGGCAGTCCGGCGGCGGCCAAGGCCAGCGCGGACACCGTGAGGAGACAGAGCGACCGGTTCAAACGGTGGGGCATCGGGACCTTCTCGGCGGGGAGGGATCTTGGGACCGCGGGGGCGATCCCTAGGCGGTTTGGCCGCTTTACAAAGTTAGACCACGCGTCCGACGCTGCCTAGCTAAAACCGGCGTGTAACAGTTGTGTAGCGCATTACTTTCGCCGTCGGCGGGCCGCGAGGGCCCCGGCGCCCCCGATCATGGCCCCAACGCCGGGTTCCGGCACGGCGAAGAAGTTCTCGAAACCCGTTTCGATCACGGCGAGGTTCGGCTCGATCGCGTCGAGCCCGGTTAGCGGCAGCGTGGCGTCGCCGAAGTCGCCGATGGAGGTGATCACGGCGGTGTCGCCAGGGGAGAGGGTGAGGAAGGTTGAACTCAGGATCCGGTCGAAGTCCTCAGAGTTGGTCAGGTTGTTCGGGCCTGTGTCGCGGGTGGACGCCGCCCCTTCGATGATCGTGCCGCTGTGTCCGATAGGGGCCGAAAGCTCGTCGCCGGAGGTGACCTGCCGGAGCGTGTAGCCGATGGAGAACTCGAGTTCGGCCCCCGGGTCGCCGCCGGTGTCGAAGACCTCGGCCGAGAAGCGCCCGGCGGCGACGGCGGTAAAGCCGTCGAGCGTGTCGATGTCGAGGGTTGTTTCGAGCCGGTACACGACCGTCACGTCGAGCGGGTTGGTCACGCGGATCCTGCGGGCCAGGAACGGGTCGATGGCGCCGAGGCCGAG
>JBCCXV010000093.1:0-8459 GCA_039191195.1 Planctomycetota bacterium | reverse complement strand
GCTCTTCCGATCTCGACGTTGCAGAGGCCGGCGGTCTGGCTGGCGGCCTGCTGGACCTGGAGCCAGACCTCGATGGCGGAGCCGACCTTGCGGAGGCCGTCTTGGGCTTGGTCTTGTCGTAAGAGGTCGGCGGCCTCGGCCTGGAGGGTGCGGGCCTCGGAGAGGCGGTCGCGGACCTGGTCGAGGGTGGTGAGGGCGAGGGTGGTGGCGTCGGCCGAATAGAGGCGGAGGTCGCGGCCGTCGAGCGACTGACGGGCGGGGTCGTCGAGGTCTTCGCCGGTGAGGTGCTGGCCGTCGAGTTGGACCTCGACGACGATGCGGCCGGTGGGCCCGAGCTGCTGTCGTGCGGCCTCGAGGGCGTCGACGAGCTTGTCGGGGGACGAGGCGAGGGGCTGGTCGTCAAGCAGGACGGGCATGGTGGCAATATAGGCGGGATGGCGTCATCTGCGCGGATCGCGGGAGATTCGCAGGCGGGCGCGTGTTGCGCGGGTTACGATTTGATGATGGGAACGGACTCCAGCAGCCCCGATCGCACCCCGGAAAACACCCCGGGACTCGCGCAGGACGGCCCCCGGGAAGGCGCCCGGACGGGCCGCGGAAAGCGGTGCCTGGTCTTGACGTCGCCGGATCAAGCCGCCCCGCCGATCTTGCTGGAGGCGCTGTCGCGGAAGGACATCGGGGTGTCGGAGGCGGCGGATGCGCCGTCGGCGATGGTGGCGCTGGCGCTGGCGCCGATGGATGTTTTGGTGGCGGTGGCGCCTCAGCCGTCGGAACGGATGCGCGAACTCGGCGACGCGGTGCGGCGTTACTACCCGGGTACGGCGGTGTGGCGTTTCGAGCAGCGCGAGAGCCGGGCGCACTTGGGGCCTTGGCGAGCGGAGCCGGCGGAGGCGGTCCGAGAGCTGGGCTCGGAGGCGGGGTCGGCGGAGGCCGCCGAGGCGTTGCGGGAGTCGCTGCGTGGCTTGGCGGTGCCGGGTCCCCCGCCGGGGGGGGAGGCGTGGGAGATGGGTGACGACGCATGGATCAGCCAAGAGGAGCTCGCCATGCTGCTGGGCTCGGACGCGGCGCCGGGCGCCGGTGCGAACGGCGAGGCGCGGGCGCGGTCTCAGGGGGCGGCGGCGGAGGGCGAGCGGTGGGCCGCCGAGGGCTGACCGGGCGGTACGCGGTCGGCTTCTATGGAACGACGGATGCGTGAAGACTCAACAAACCGGCCTGCGCCGGCGTGGCCGGGCGTGCTGCCCGAGCCCGTGGAGGTGCGGATCGACCCGCCCGTCGAGGGCGAGCGCACGCTCTGCGTGCTGGCGGTGCGCGACCCGGGCCTGGCGGAGCGTTTGCGGGCGTCGGGCGCGTCGGCGGGCGTGGCGGTGGAGGTGCTGGAGACGCCGGGGTTCTTGTCGGCGATGGGCGAGGCGGTCCGCCGACGGTTCGACGCGATTGTCGGCCCGGTGGGCGCGATGTCGGACATGGTGGGGCCGACGGCGCGGGCACTTCGTCGCCTGGCGCCCGGGGCCCGGCTGGTGGCGACGACGCCGACGGACGACACGGCCGAGGCGAGGCTCGCGCAGGAGGCGGGCTTCGACGCGGTGTTGTTGGAGTCGGTTGGCGATGAAGTCTTGTGGTCGTCCCTGGGCGTCGGCGAGCCAGGCCAAGCGGCGTCGAGTGCGAGCGAACCGAGCGCGCCGGCCGTCGGCCATCGCGAGGAAGGCGCGGGCGGCGCTGGGTGGTCTTTGAGTGCGATGGAACTCGAAGCCGAGCAGCGGCTGCTCGCGGCGCTGCTGGGCGAGGCCGGGGCGCTGCCCGCGGTGGCGCTGGAGACGGCCCGGCGGCGGTTCGGGCTGCCGGGGCTGACGCTGTCGTCGGAGTCGCCGGGCGAAGCGGGCGAGGGGTCCTCGGGGCAAGGTCAGTTGGTGGCGCACGGCGGGCAGTCGTTCGGTTGGCTGGTCGCCGAGGGTCCTGACAATGCGCCCGAGCGTGTGGCCCAAGCGGCGGCGTGGATGGGCCGCTGGCTGACGCTGGATCGGCGGATGGCGCAGCTGCAAGACCTGTCGATGCGCGACGAGCTCACGGGCGCGTGGAACCGGCGTTACTTCAACCGTTTCCTGGCTCGGATCCTGGACAAGGCCCGGTCGGAGCGGCAACAAGTCACGCTCATGGTCTTCGATATCGACGACTTCAAGCAGTACAACGACCGGTACGGGCACGGGACCGGCGACGAGATCCTGCGCGAGGTCGCGCGGCTGATGCAGTCGCTGGTGCGCGACCACGACGTGGTGGCCCGGATCGGGGGCGACGAGTTCGCCGTGATCTTCTGGGACCACGAGGCGCCGCGGCGTCAGGGGTCGAAGCACCCTGCGGACGTGCTGGCGATTGCGCGGCGGTTCCAGTCGGCCGTGTGCGGGCACCGGTTCCCGAAGCTGTCGGACCAGGCCAAGGGCACGCTGACGATCTCGGGCGGCATCGCGAGCTTCCCGTGGGACGGCATGACGCCCGACGCGCTGCTGGACCGGGCCGACCAGATGGCGCTTCAGTCGAAGCGTCAGGGCAAGAACGCGATCATGGTGGGGCAAGAGGCCGTGCGCGGCGACGCCGAAGGCGGCTGCGACGGCGCCGAGGGCTAAGGCGCTCGCCGGGCGGTGCTTGCCGAAGACAGATCAGTCGTGCGGGTCGGTGCGGGCGCCGCCGAAGGCGAACCCGCCGGCGATGCAGAGCCCGGCGGCGGCGAGCAGGCCCCACCGCTGGTTGCTGGCGGTGAGGCGGTGCATGCGGGTGTCGGGGGCGACGTACTCGGGCGTGGGCTCGGGCGCGGGCGGCTCGATCCAGGCCCGGGGGCCGGTGGCGGGGTCGTGCTCGAGGCCGGGGTCGTAGCCCTCGAAGCTGGGGGCGAGGGAGCGGACCGGGTCCATCTCGGCGGGGACGACGCGGAGCTCGTCGAGCATGAGCCGCCGGATGACCGAGGGGTCTTGCTCGCCGATGGCCTGAGCGAGTCGTTCGTGGCGGACGCGACGGTCGGCGAGGTGGTCGGCCTCGGCGCGGAGGGCCTGGACGTCGCGCTCGGCCTGGCCGTTGGCCCGGAGCTGCGGGGCGAGGACGGCGATGGCGGCGACGGCGAGGCCCCCGAGGATGAGTAACCAGCCCGGGGCGCCGGCGACGGCGCGGCCCAAGGGCGAGCGCGGGGCGTGGTGTGTCTCGTGCTCCGGGTCCGCCGAGGGCATGGTCCACTCATCGGGCCTGGGCGTGTGCGGGCGTGATTTCGTTGGCGTGGGAGGTCGGCCGGCGTACATTGCGGGGCTCGACGATGGCCGATGTCGCCCTGCCCCAACTCGACACCGCGGAAACCTCCCAGCCGGTGCAGCCGGATGGCGGGGGCGGATCGGCGGCCGAACCGCGCTCGGACAGGTCGACGCACGGGGCGTTGGACGAGTCGGCGGGTTCCGGGCGGTCGGTGTACCTCGAGACGTTCGGCTGTCAGATGAATGTGCTGGACTCGCAGCTGGTGGCCAGCCGTCTGCGGGGCTTGGGGTACCGGCTGATCGACGACTGGCGCGTCGCGGACGTTGTGCTCTACAACACCTGCTCGGTGCGGGAGCAGGCGGAGAACAAGGCCCGGTCGCGGCTGGGCGTGGTGGGCGTGCACAAGCGCGAGTCGGACCGGGACGTGGTGCTGGGCGTGATCGGGTGCATGGCCGAGCGCGACGGGCGTGCGATGCTGCGCAAGCACCCGCAGCTCGACCTGCTGTGCGGGCCGGGCGAGCTCGACCGCCTGCCGGAGCTGATCTCGGAGTCGCTGGCGGGTCGGGAGCAGGACGGGGGTAAGCGGGCGAAGGCGGTGGCGCTACGCGGGGACACCAGCCGTCGATCTTCGACGTTGGAAGCCGCGGCGGACGACCTGGAACGCCTGGACCTGTCGCGGAGCTTCTCGCCGACGGACCCGGAGCACGCGCAGCTGGCGGGCGGGCGTTCGGCGTACGTGCGGATCACCCGGGGCTGCAACAAGAAGTGCACGTACTGCGTGGTGCCGGGCACGCGGGGCGCCGAGGTGCACCGTCATCCGGACCACGTGGTGGAGGAATGCCGTCGGCTGGTCGAGGCGGGCGCGGTCGAGGTGACGCTGCTGGGCCAGACGGTGAACCACTACCACTACGACTTGGAGCACGCCGAGCGGGATGCGCACGGTTGGCGGCCGCAGGTGGGGGCGACGATCAGCCCGAACGCCGGGAATGGTGGGCCGAGCCCGACGTTCGGGCCGGGGGTGGTGAGCTTCGCGGAGCTCATTGCGCGCGTGCACGACGAGGTGTCGGGTCTTCGCCGGCTGCGGTTCGTGACGTCGTTGCCGCGAGACTTTGGGGACGACATCTTGCGGGCGATGGCGGAGCGTCCGCGGGTCTGCCGGTACTTGCACCTGCCGGTGCAGTCGGGTTCGGACCGGGTGTTGGCGAAGATGAACCGGGGGTACCGGGCGCGGGACTATTACGACCTGGTGGACCGGGCGCGGTCGATCCTGCCGGGCGCCGAGCTGGCGACGGACATCATCGTGGGCTTCCCGGGGGAGACGGACGACGACTTCCGCAAGACGTATGCACTGGTGGAGCGCTGCCGGTTCAAGAACGCGTTCATCTTCAAGTACTCGCCCCGGCCGGGCACGCCGGCGTATGGGCGGATGGCCGACGACGTGCCGGACGCGGTGAAGCGCGAGCGGAACCAGGCGCTGCTGGAGCTGCAATCGAGGATCAGCGCCGAGGTCCACGCGGCGTATGTGGGGCGCGAGGTCGAGGTGCTGGTCGAGGGCGTGAGCCCGCGCGACGGGGGCAAGGGCTCGAACGACGGGCCGGCGATGAGCGCGGCGCAGGCGGTGTCGGCCGGAGGCGACGCGGCGGCGGAAGCCGAAGGCGTGGTGCAACTGGTCGGCCGTACCGACGGCGACCTGATCACGCACTTCGACGGCCCGCGCTCGGCGATCGGGTCGATGCGGCGGGTGCGGGTGCGCGAGGCGGGGACGCTGTCGCTGTCGGGCGAGCTGGTCTGAGCGGCGCGGGGCTTAGTCGTGTCGCAGCGCGGCGATGGGGTCTTGGTTTGCGGCTTTGACGGCCGGGTAGAGGCCGAAGACGACGCCGGCGAGCAGCGCGGTGAGGAAGGCGGCGAGGGTGTAGGGCTCGCTGAAGGCGGGGGCTTCGAGGGTGTCGAAGCGCTGGGCGAGCTGGGTCATGACCAGCAGTCCGAGGACGCCGACGCCGACGCCGACCGCCCCGCCGAGTCCGGCGAGGACGACGGTTTCGACGAGGAACTGTGCGACGATGTGCTTTCGGGTGGCGCCGAGGGCGCGGCGGATGCCGATCTCGCGGGTGCGCTCAGTGACGGTGGCGAGCATGATGTTCATGATGCCGATTCCGCCGACGAGCAGCGAGAGGCCGGCGATGACGACGATGAGTCCGATGAAGATCTGCTGGGCGCGCTCTTCTTGCCTCAGGAGTTCGAGGGGCACGATGAAGGTGACGTCGTGCGGCGGGGATCGCTCGGCGAGGATGAGTCGGCGTACGCGTTCGGCGATGGCGAGCACGTCGGAGTCGGGCGGGGTTTGGACGATGAGTTCGGTGATCTCGACGCGTTCGGGCCGGCCCTTGTCGCCCAAGCGGGTGTCGCCGAAGAAGGCCTCGGCGGTGGACAGGGGGATGTGGAGGTCGAAGTTGAAGTCGCGGCCGACCAGGGCGGAGCCGGCGCCGCCGGCGAGGCCGATTTCTTGGAGGACGCCGACGACGCGGAAAGCGTTGCCGTCGATGCGGACGGTGGCGCCGATGGGGTCTTCGAGGGGGAAGAGCCGGCGTGCGATCTCGGCGCCGACAACGGCGTTGGGGAGGATGCGGCGGTCGTCTTCGTCGGTGAGGTAGCGGCCGCGGGCGACCTGGAGCTTGGCGGCGGCCATGAGGTCGGGGGTGGTTCCAAAGACGGCGGCGGACGGGGCGGTGCGGTCGGCGCGGGTGACGCGGTCGCCGACGCGTTTGAGGGGGACGACGGCGTCGAGTTGGCCGATGGTGCCCGAGGCGAGGCGTTGGACGTCCAAGGCGGTGATGCCGTAGGCGATGACTTCTTGGTCCTCGTCCTGGACGCTCTCGCTGGCCTCGGGTGCGGTGCTGCGGAGGATGATGTTGTTGGCGCCGAGGGCCTGGATCTCGCGTGTGACGGCTTGGCGAGCCCCTTCGCCGTAGGCGGCGATGCCGGTGACGGCGGCGACGCCGATGATGATGCCCAGGGCCGTGAGGAGCGAGCGCAGCTTGTGGAGCATCAGGCTGCGCAGCCCCAGGCGGAAGGTCTCGGAGGCGAAGCGGATCACGGGTGGGGCTCCGCGTCGGGGCCGCAGGCGGGGGCGTGCGTGCGGACTTCGGCGACTTCGTCGGCGGGGATGAGGAAGCCTTCGACGACGTAGCCTTCGAGCCGGCCTTGGGGGTCGTGGACGATCTCCTCGACGGCGAAGAAGCAGCGGTCGGTCGCGCGGCGTACGGCGAGGCCCGGGGGCGGGTCGGCGTCGGGCGCGGGATCAGGTGCGGGGGTGGGTGGCAAGCCGTGCCTCACAGAACGCGACTACGCTAGGCCGTTGGCGGCGTGCGTGCGTCGTCCAAGGTGCGCCGCGGCCGTATGGGGCGGCGCCGGCGCGAGGCCCTGGTATGAGCGAGCCGACGGCAGACATCGAGATCGGGCCCGAGGTCGAGGGCGAAGCGAACTGGTCGTACCAGGTGCGCGTGTTCGCCCAGGGGCAGACGCACGACTACCGGGTGACGCTGTCGTTCCAGGATTACGACCTTTGGTCGCGCGGGCGTGTGGCGCCGGCGAAGGTGGTGGAGGCGGCGTTTGGGTTCCTGCTGGAACGAGAGCCGGCGGGGGCGATCCTGAGCAAGTTCGACTGCTCGGTGATCCGGCGGTACTTCGCCGAAGTCGATCGAGAGTTGCCCAAGCTGCTGTAGCGCGGCGGGCTGCGTCGTGGAGGCGGTGTTGCGCGCGGAAACCGTAACGAGCTCAGAGAACCCGGCGGTGAAACGGGTGAAGAAGCTGCGGAAGTCGCGCGATCGGCGGAAGCTGGGCGCGCTGGTGGCCGAGGGCCGTCGGGAGGTCGAGCGCGCCTGGGCCGCGGGCCTCTCGTGCGAGCTTCTGATGACGTGCGAGGCGATGCTCGTGCACGGAGAGGCGTGGCGCCCGGCCGGCGATGCGGATCGTTGGTTGGAGGTCCCCGCGGAGCTGTTCGGGGCGTGCGCGTATCACGACAAGCCCGAGGGGGTGCTCGCGGTGTTCGCGGAGCCGGGGCGGACGCTCGACGGGTTGCGCGTGGACCCGGCGGACGCGTCGCCCCTGGTGCTCGTGGTGGTGGGCGCCGAGAAACCCGGGAATCTTGGGGCGATGGTGCGGTCGGCCGAGGCGGCCGGGGCGGCGGCGGTGCTGAGCGTGGACGCGGTGGTGGACCCTTTCAACCCCAACGCGATCCGCAACAGCACGGGGGCGGTGTTCTCGACGCCGGTGATCGCCTGCGGGTTGGATGAGGCGCGGGCGTGGTTGTCGTCGCACGGGCTTGCGGTGCTGGCGACGGTCGCGGCGGACGATGCGCGGGGCGAAGCGGCGGCGCTGTGGGAGCTGGAGCTGTCGGGCCCCTTGGCGGTGGTGGTGGGTGCGGAGGCGGGCGGTCTGCCCGACGCCTGGGTGGAGTCGGCCGACCTGCGGGCGACGATCCCGACGGCCGGGGCGAGCGTGGACTCGCTCAACGCGTCGGTCGCCGCGGCGGTGGTGCTGTTCGAGGCTCGGCGGCAGCGCGGCGGGTAAGCGGGCGGGCTAAGCTCCCGTTTGCGGCGTCGCCGACGGGGCGCGGCGCGGTTGTCTCCTCCTGATGCGGGTTTGTGCTGCCGATGACTGGTTCCTCTGCCGACACTTCGACCGACCGAGCCGCCCTGCTGAGCCGTGTGGCCGAGCTGTGCCGCGGGGCCGGGGTGTTTGGTTCGGTCGAGGTCGAAGGGGACGCCGTGTCGTGCGCGGCGGCGAACCCCGAGGCGGAGGCCGACTACCGGGCCGAGGCGACGGCCGACGGCTGGCTGGTGGGCTTCTTCACGGCCGACCGTTGGCTGAGCCAGTCGGTCGAGGCCGACCTGGTGCACACGGGGGACAAGCTGCACGACTTGATCGAAGAAGAGATGGTGGATCAAGGTCTTGAACGGAAGCTGGCGCCGGGGGACGTGGTGCACTTCCGCGACGAGGCGAAGCGGTTTGTGTTCCGCACGCCGTTCCCGGCGGGCACGCCGGCGGAAGACCTGGCCAAGGCGCTGTTGGCGTACGAGGCCTGCTTCGTCGAGCTTGGCGACGTGGGCGAGAGCGAAGAGGAGTAAAGGCGGCGAGGCGGGGTTTTCCCGCATCGTCATGGGGCCTGCGGGGCTGTGGGGATTCTCCACAAACTACCCAGACAACCCGATTTGCAATCTGTGTCGTTG
>JBCCXV010000092.1:0-8469 GCA_039191195.1 Planctomycetota bacterium | reverse complement strand
GCCCCGAAGTTGTCGGAGGGGTGGCCCCACTCGGCGGCGAGCCAGGTGTCGTTGAAGTCGAGCCAGCGGATCATGGCGCCTTGGTTGAAGGCGGCGGCGACGGGGTCGAGGCGGGCGCCGGCGCCGATGACCCGGGCGCCTTGGGGCATGTCGGCGCCGGGCACGACGGGCCCGAGGAGCTTGGTGCAGGCGGGGTATCTCAGGGCCAGCAGCGCGCAGCCGAGGCTGTCCATGAGGCAGAGGCGCGCGGTGGCGTAAGCCTCGTCGCTGAAGTCGGCGGCGCCGTGGGCGTAGTCGGCGATGGCGGCGAGGACGGCGTCGGGCGGGGTGTCCGGCCTAGCGCTGGTCGAGTGGGACATACGGGAGGGGTTCCGGGCCGGTGTAGTCGGCCGAGGGTCGGATCAGGCGGTTGTCGGCGCGCTGTTCGAGGGCGTGGGCGGCCCAGCCGGCGGTGCGCGCGATCACGAAGATCGGGGTGAACATGGGCGTGGGGATGCCCATGAAGTGGTACGCGCTGGCGGAGTAGAAATCGAGGTTGGGGAACAGGCCCTTCTCGCGGCGCATGACGGCCTCGATGCGCTCCGAGACCGGGTAAAGACGCGTGTCGCCGACGGCGGCGCCGAGGCGTTTGGCCCAGGCTTGGATGACGTTCGAGCGGGGGTCGTTGTCGCGGTAGACCCGGTGGCCGAAGCCCATGATCTTGGTTTTGTTGGCAAGGGCTTCGAGGATGCCCTTCTCGGCGGCGTCGGGGTTGGGGTATTGCTCGATGAGGGCCATGGCGGCCTCGTTGGCCCCGCCGTGGAGCGGCCCGCGGAGGGTTCCGATGGCGGCGGTGATGGCCGAGTAGAAGTCGGAGAGGGTGCTGGTGGCGATGCGTGCGGTGAAGGTGGAGGCGTTGAACTCGTGCTCGGCGTAGAGGGTCAGCGAGGCGTCGAGGGCGCGTTCGTGGACGGGGTCGGCGGGCCTGCCGTGCAGGAGGTTGAGGAAGTGGCCGGCGATGGAGTCGTCTTCGGTTTCGGTGTCGATGCGTGCGCCGGGGTGGTGATATTGATGCCAGTAGAGGAGCATGGAGCCGAAGCAGGCGATGAGGCGGTCTGCGATGTCGCGTCCGGCGCGGGCGGATTCGGGCTCGAGGCAGCCGAGGGTGGAGCAGCCGGTGCGCAGGACGTCCATGGCGTTGGCGTCGGCGGGCAGCTGCTCCAGCACGGTGCGGAGCTGCGGGGGCAGGCCGCGCATCTCGGCCAGGCGGGCCTTATAGGCCTTCAGCGCGGCGGGCGAAGGCAAGGAGCCTTCGAGCAGGAGGTAGGCGACTTCCTCGAAGGAGGCGTGCTCGGCGAGGTCTTCGATGGCGTAGCCGCGGTACGTGAGCCCGGCGCCGGTCTTGCCGACGGTGCAGATGGCGGTTCGTCCGGCGACGACGCCGGCGAGCCCGCCGGCTTTCGGCGCGGCCGGGTTTGGGGCGGCGGGTTGGGCATGGGTCATTTGGGGCTTCCGGGTTGGGCGAGGCGGTCGGCCGCTTGCTCGTGCTGGTGGTAGTCGAGGATCCGGTAGAGCTCGTCGCGGGTTTGCATGGCGCCGAGGGCGGGCTGCTGCGTGCCGTGCTCGCGCAGGGTGCGATAGACGTCGAGTGCGGCGGCGCTCATGGCTCGGAACGCCGACAGGGGGTAGAGGGCGAGCGATACGCCGGCGTCGCGCAGCTGGTCGACGGTGAACAGCGGGGTCTTGCCGAACTCGGTGATGTTGGCGAGGACCGGGGCGTCGAGGGCGTCGCAGAAGGTGTTGTACTCGTCGAGGCTAGACATGGCCTCGGCGAAGATCATGTCGGCGCCGGCCTGCCGGTAGGCCTGGGCGCGGGCGATGGCGGCGTCGAGGCCTTCGACGCTGTAGGCGTCGGTGCGGGCCATGAGGACGAAGGCCGGGTCGTCTCCGTCGGCTCGCCCGGCAACGGCGGCGGACAGGCGGTCGACCATGGCGGGGGTGTCGACGAGTTGCTTGCCGGGGCGGTGGCCGCAGCGCTTGGCCTCGACCTGGTCTTCGAGGTGGAGGCCGGCGGCGCCGGCGGCGGAGAGGGTGGCGACGGTTTGGCCTGGGTCGTCCCAGCCGGTGTCGGCGTCGACGAGCAGGGGAAGCGGCACGGCGTGGGCGATGCGGCGGGCGTCTTCGGCGACTTGTTCGAGGGTCGTGTAGCCGAGGTCGGGCAGGCCGAAGGACGCCGACGCGACGCCGGAGCCCGAGAGGTAGAGCGCGTCGAAGCCGGCGTCGCGGGCCAGGAGTCCGGCGTAGGCGTTGACGGCGCCCACGACTTGGAGCGGCCGGTGCTGTTCGACGAGGTTGCGGAGTTGTTGGCCGGGTGAGACGGACCGATCGGTCATGGGGGCAGTCTAAGGCGGACTCGGCCGTCGGCGGTCGATCGGGCGAAACGCGGCCGGGCGCGTGGCGGTGGCGGCTAGTGGTCTTCGGCGGCGTCTTCGTCTTGCTGGCGGGACGCGATGGGTCCGATGAGCTCGCTCAGGGCGGCGCCGGGGTCGGGCTGGCGCATGAGGTGCTCGCCGACGAGGACGCGGTGGACGCCGGCGTGGCGGAGGCGGCGGATGTCGTCGTGGGTGCGGATGCCCGACTCGCTCACGAGGATGTCTTTGTCGGCCACCTCGGGCAGCAGGTCGAGCGTGTGCTGGAGGTCGGTGGTCATGGTCTTGAGGTCGCGGTTGTTCACGCCCAGCAGCTGGTAGCCGGGGTGGGGGAAGCCGACGTGGCTCTTGACCTGGACGAGGCTCTCGTAGTCGTGGACCTCGAGCAGCACGGTCATTCGGAGCTCGGTCGCGAGGATCAGCAGGTCGATGAGCTGCGGCTCGCCGAGGCACTCGGCGATGAGGAGGATGGCGTCGGCGCCGGCGGCGCGGCTCTCGTACACCTGATAGGGGTCGATGATGAAGTCTTTGCGCAGCACCGGCAGGGGCACGGCGGCCTTGATCTGCTCGATGTAAGCCAGGTCGCCCTGGAAGTAGTGGGCGTCGGTGAGACAGGAGATGGCGGCGGCGCCGTGGTCGGCGTAGGCCCGGGCAATGGCGACGGGGTCGAAGTCTTCTCGTATCACGCCGGCCGAGGGGGAGGCCTTCTTGACCTCGGCGATGACCCGCAACTCGTGCTTCGGCCGGGTGACGGCGGCGAAGAAGTTGCGCGGCGGGTCGGCAGCCAGGGCGGCGGCGCGGACGTCGTCCAGCGGGCGTGCGGCCTGGGCGGCGGCGACCTCGCCCTGCTTGTGCTTCAAGATGTCGGCCAGCACCGGGGTCATGGGCCAGAGCATAGCCCGCCCGGAAAGGCCGTCGGGCGCCGCCTGCATGCCGGCGCTGCGAGCGCGTGTGAGGCGCGGCGGGTGGCGTGGCGTTACAGTGCGGCCCCGCGATGGAGTGGACCTGACGCGCGGGCTGTGAGGGGATTTGTCGCGTGATCTTGGGCCTCTTGAGCGACTCACACGGGCGAGCCGAAACGACCCGCAAAGCGGTGTCGCGGCTGATGGAAGGCGGCGCCCAGGTGCTGATCCACTTGGGCGACCTGGGCACGGTGGAGGTGATCGACGCGCTAGCCGTCGACGGCCCCGGGGGCGAACAGGTCGAGGCCCACATGGTTTTCGGCAACACCGACTGGGACCGGGTCGAACTCGCCCGGTATGCGGAGTCTCTGGACATCCGGGTGGCGGATCCGCACGGCGACTTGGAATGGGATGGGGCGCGGGTGGTGTTCTGCCACGGTCACGAGGCCGAGCCCATGCGGGCGGCCGTGCGGGACGGGGCGGCGTATTTGTGCCACGGGCACACGCACCGGCCGGAGAACACCCGGCAGAGCGGGACCCGGGTGGTGAACCCCGGGGCGCTGTTCCGGGCCTCGCGGTACACGGCGGCGCTGCTGGACACGGCCGCCGACGAGGTGCGGTTTGTGGAGGTGCCTTGGGGTCCCGGGGGCGGCGTAGGCCACGTCGGCTGATGCCGGTTATCCTGTGGCGTCTCGTGTGATGCATGGGCCATGTCTTCCCAGCCCCCCCAGCCCCCCGAAACCCTGCCGGTGGCCGTCCGCAGCTTCGACCCGCGGGACCACCCGGACGTGGTGCGCCTGTACGACGTGGGCCTGCTCGCAGGACAGCTTGCGCCGAACGACACCGGCGCGGACATCGACAACATCGCCGAGGCGTACTTCGACGACGAGCGGCACCATTTCTGGGTCGCTGAGGGCGAGGGGCGGGTCTTGGGCATGATCGGGGTCGCCAGCGACGACCGGGACACGGCCGAGGTGCGTCGGCTGCGGGTCGAGCCGGGCAAGGCGGCGGATCAGGTGGCCTTGCCGTTGCTGGAGGCGTCGCTTGAGCACTGCCGGAAGCACGGATACCTGAAGGTGCGGCTGGACACGCGGTTCGACTCGGAGCAGGCGGTCGACCTCTTCGAGCGTCTGGGCTTCCAGCACACCCGGACGCGGAACACGCCGGGCAAGGCGACGCTCGAGTTCTACTTCGACCTATACCGCGACCGCGAGCCCGAGGGCGGCCAGGGCTGAGCGCGGGCGGCGGTGCGTCTGGGCGTATCGTGCCGGGATGGCGATGCGGGAAACCTCGACACATTCGGAGGTGGTCTACGACGGCCGTCTGCTGGAGGTGCGCTACGACGACGTGGTGCGGCCCGACGGCAGCACGGGCTGGCGCGAGTGGGTCAAGCACCCGTCGGGCGTGATCGTCGTGCCGGTGCGTGAAGGCGCCGATGGCCGGCCGGAGGTGGTGATGATCCGCCAGCACCGGTTCGCGGTCGGCCGTGCGATGGAAGAGTTGCCCGCGGGGCTGCTGGACATCCCGGGCGAGGACGCCTCGGTCGCGGCGGCGCGCGAGCTGCGCGAAGAGACGGGGCTGATGGCTTCGCAGTGGACCGACCTGGGGCGGTACTTCAGCCAGTCGGGCTTCTGCACGGACCAGGCCCACATCTTCTTGGCCCGGGGGCTTACGCAGGGCCCGCAGGCGCTGGAGGAGGATGAGCGTCTGGAGGTCTTCACGACGCCGCTCGTGGAGGCGATTGGGCGGTGCCGGGAGGGCGAGACCGATGCTCGGACGCTGCTGGCGCTGATGTTGGCCCGCGAGGCATTGGCGGAGGCGGGACAGTGACGGCGAGCGCTGGCGAAAGTGTGGGGGCTAGACCGCCGGCGTGGTCGAGCGCGGCGAAGGCGATCGCCGGGGATATCAAGCTGGCGCACTCGGTGTTTGCGCTTCCGTTCGCGGTGCTGGGGGCGTTTCTGGCGGCGGCGTGGGCCGGGCGGCTGCCGGGCTGGGACGAGGCGCTGCTCGTGGTGGCCTGCATGGTGTTCGCCAGGACGTACGCGATGACGGCCAACCGGCTGCTCGACGCGCGGATCGATGCGCTGAACCCGAGGACGGCGGGGCGCGCGATCCCGGCCGGTCGGGTGTCTCCCGGTCAGATGGCCGTGGCGTGCGCGGGGTCGGCGGGCTTGTTGTTGGCCGGAGCGGGTGGCTTCTGGGCGCTGCGGGGCAACCCCTGGCCGTTGGCGGCGTCGCCTTGCGTGCTGCTGGTGCTGGGCGTGTACCCGCTGATGAAGCGGTCGACGGCGTGGTGCCACGTCGTGCTGGGGTTGGCGCTGGGGCTGTCGCCGGTGGCGGCGGCGCTCGCCGTGGCGCCCGGCTTTTTGACGCTGCCTGACGCGTGGTTGTTGGCGGGCTTTGTCCTGCTCTGGGTCGCGGGATTCGACGTGATCTACGCCCTGCTGGACGAAGGGTTTGACCGCGAAGCGGGGGTGGCGTCTCTGCCGGCGAGGCTGGGCGGGCGTCGCGCGGTGATCCTGAGTCGCGTCATGCACGCGTCGGCGGTGGCGCTGCTGGGGGTGCTGGCGTGGCGGAGCGCGACGCTGAGCGGGGTGTTCGCCTTTGGGGTGGCGGTGGTGGCGGTGCTGCTGGCGTGGGAGCAGGCGCAGGTGCGTGCAGACCGTGGCGCTCCGGCGTGGTTGTTTACGCTCAACGGGTTCGTGGCGTTAGCCCTGGGCGGGGCCGGGCTGGTCGACGTTTTGCGCTTGGTGTGACTCGGCCTTCGCCGGCAAATCGCCGGGCTGCATGCTGGCTTGGGCGAGGCGGAACAGCGCCCGCCTGCGTCGGACCCAGAGCGGCGCCAGGCCGGCGGCGGAGATGGCGTAGCAGGCGAGGCCGAAGGCGCGGATGCCGGCGGCGTGTTCGCCGATGTCGCCGGCGAGGCCGCCGTCCATCCGGATGGTGTTCTCGAGCATGTTCGAGACCTCCAGCAGGATGCCGAAGACGGGCATGGGCGCGAGGACGTAGAGGGCCTCGATGGTTCGGTCGGCGGCGCCGCCCAGGATGATGGCGATGAGGGTCGGCACGATCCAGGCCATGAAGAGCACGAACAAGACGCCGCGGGCGCCGGCCAACTCGCGCGCGAGAGCGACAAACGCGATCACCAGCAGCACGTAGGCCAGTGGGGGCACGGCCATGGCCCATCCGGGGGCGGGGTCGAGCACGTCGGGCCGGCCGCGCAGCAGGCCGATGAGCACGAGGTAAGACACGGCGATGACGGCGGCCGACCACGCGGCCAAGGGCAAGACGGTGGCTTCGTCCCGCCGCCAACCGATGCCGGGAAGGCCGAGCTTGAGCCTTCGGCGATCGCCGCGGATGGTGGCGAAGCGGTCGGGTGCCGAGGCGAGGATGGCGACGAGCGCCGCGGCGAGGCACAGGCCCAGGTGCAACGACAGCATCATGATCGCCAGTTCCTGGACGCCGGGCCCGCGGAACGATTCGCGGTCGAGGAAGCGCCAGGGGTCTTCGACCAGCGGCCAGAAGGCGCCGGTCGCCAGGGCGCAGGCGGCGGTGACAAAGGCGTAGCCAAAGGGCTTGGCGAAGAGGTTGGCCGAGTCGTCGCGGAAGCGTCGGGCGACCACGTGGCACAGGCAGGTGAGGACGAAGCCCAGCATGATCACCGAGAAGAGGGTGGGGTTGATTTCCGCGGTGAATAGCGGCACGTCGCCGGGTGCGGTGAAGCGTTCGCCGTCGAAGACGATGTCCTGGCTGGCCAGCAGTTCGCGCGCGGCGGGCAGGACGGTGAGGTACTGGAAGGCGTCGAGTTGGATCTGGGAGAGCTGGGGTAGGACGAGGTAGAGGACGACGATGAGGCCCTGGGCGAGCATGTTGGCCCGCCAGGGTCGCTTGGCGATGATGCCGGCGGTCATGCCGGTCATGTGGTACGCGGCGACCGACAGGAGCATCACGCCGTAGAAGCGGAGCAGGTCGAAGAGGTTGACGCCGGCTTCGAGGGCGGCGTAGAGGGCCAGGGGCAAGACGAGGGCGGCCATGGCGTACTCGCGCGCCGGCAGGCCGTAGAGCATTCCCACGATCTTGCTGGCGGTGGGCATGGGGGTCATGCGCTGGTAGTCGAGGACGTTGTCGGCGCGTTCGCGGGCCATGCCCGAGGCCGCGGCCCCGGTGCCGCCGAGCAGGAGGATCACGCCCTGGAAGCCGAGGAGGAGCACGAGGGCGACGCCGGCGCCGGCGTGGGGATCGGGGACGTAGAGGTTCTGGGCGCGCACGATGGGCAGGGCGGTCAGGAAGACGGCGATGATGAGCACGACCGACCCCAGTCCGATCGCCGTGCGCGGGCGCAGGCGAGCGCGGACCCCGCGGCGGAGGATGGGGTTGGCCAGCAGTTCCCAGGGGCGGACGAGGTTGGGCTTGCTCATGCGACCTCCCCACGGCTGAGGCCGAAGACCACGTCGTGCATGGTGGCCTTGCGCTCGGCGAACTCGCAGACGACCAGGCCGGCCCGGATCATGTCGGCCAAGAGCAGGGCGGCGCGGGCGTCGGCGTCGTCGCTGGACGCGGCCGCGGCGAGCGCCCCGCCGGGCTCGGGCTCGGCGTCCCACTCCTCACGGGCTTGCAGGAACGCGAGCAGGGGTTTCGGGTCGCCGACGACGCGGATCGACCACCGTCGTTTGGGGGCGAGCTTGGCGGTGAGCTCGTCGACAGGCCCGCTGACCAGGAGCTTGCCCTTTTCCATCACGCCGACGGAGGTGCAGAAGTCGGACAGCTCGGCGAGGATGTGGGACGAGATGATGATCGTGCGTCCCTGGTCGCGGAGGTCGAGCATGAGCTCGCGGAGTTCGAGCCTTGCGTGGGGGTCGAGCCCGCTGGCGGGTTCGTCGAGGAGCAGGACGCGGGGCTCGTGGAGGAGCGTCTTGGCGAGGACCAGGCGCTGGGTCATGCCGCGGGAGAGCGACCCGGCCATGGCGTTGCGCTTGCCCGAGAGGCCGACGCGGTCCAGGCAGGCGTCGACTTGTTGCTTGCGGTCGCGCCCGCGCAGGCCGTAGGAGCCGGCGAAGAGGTCGAGGAACTCCCAGCACTTGAGGTCGTCGTGGACGGGGGACTGGTCGGGCATGTAGCCGACGACGGCCCGGGCGCTGGCGGGGTGCTCGATGGTCTCG